>NZ_CP038257.1 GCF_004564075.1 Microbacterium sediminis | reverse complement strand
CCTACGTCTGGGAGGGCGCGGAGCTGACCGCCTCCCACTACGCCTGACCAGGCGCGCCCCGCCCTCTTGATCCCCGGAGGGCGGGGCACCCGGCCGGTCAATGTCGGTGGCCCCGCATAGTCTCCTAACTGTCAGATTCACACCTCAGAGCAAGGGCAAATCATGAACACCAACGGCACCACCACCGAGTTCGTCGCCTACAGCACCGCCCCGTGCCTGCGCTGCGGCAACACCTCCACCGTGTTCCTCCCAGCAACCGCGGCGAGCGCGATCGCCAACCGCCGACCTGTGCACGAGGTGCTCCCCGAGGCCACCCCGGAGCTTCGGGAGCTGCTGATCTCCGGCATCCACCCCGAGTGCTGGGATGCCCTCTTCGGCGCCCTGGAGGACGAGTGAGCGCCCCGGCGACGGTGTGCAGCTACTGCGCCTACTTCGCAGGACTGCGCACCACCGCCGCCCTCCCCCGCACCACCCACAACCCCACGGCCGCACACCTGGCCAGCCACCCCGTCAACGCCATAAGGATCCCCACCTCATGACCACCACCGCCCCGAGCTTCGAGCTCACCACCTACACCTCGCAGATCGACGGCGCCGCCGTCGCCGAGATCGCCACCCACCAGGTCACCGGCCGCGTCCGCATCTACCTCAACGAAGCCCCCATCTGGGACGCCGACCCCGAGACCGACGACCCCGCCGGCCACGGCCGCGCCGCGCTCGCCGCATACGACCGCGACCCGACGCCGGCAACCGCGCAGGACTGCGTCGACGCGCTGCGCGACCTCCTCCCCGCCCTGCACTGACCACCACCCACGAAAGGCACCTCATGCTGACGATCACCCACACCCACGAAGAAGGCACCCTCATCGACGGCACCGCCCGCGGCGACGGCACCGCCGAGATCCTCAAGGCCAACGGCTGGCGCTGGGGCCGCTCCATCGGCGCCTGGTACCTGCCCCACTCCCGCGACCACCGCCCCAAGAGATACGCCATCGACCAGACCGCCAAGGCACTCACCGCCGCCGGCTTCGACGTCGCCCTCGACCTCGACGACACCGTGCGCCCCACCGCCGAGGTCGAAGCCGACAAGATCGCCCGCCAGCAGGATCGAGCCGAAGCGCTCGCCGCCAAAGCCGACCGGAAGACCGACGCCGCGCTCGCCGCGGATGCGGCCGCGGATCGCGCGCATCGGGCCCTGCCGGAGGGCGGGGAGCCGATCAAGATCGGGCATCACTCGGAGGGCCGCCATCGCAGGGCGATCGAGCGTGCGCACACGGCGATGCGGCGCACCATCGAGGCGACCGCCGAGGCCGAGCGTGCGGCTGCTCGCGCGGAGGCTGCGGCGCACACCACGGCGATGCGGTACTCACCGCGGCAGGTCGCCAACCGGCTGGAGAAGATCGCCGCCGACATCCGCCGTGTGCAGCGGCACCTCGACGGGTACATCGCCGATCGAGGTACCCCGTACGCCCGGCAGATCCCGCGCGCCGAGGGCACCGCACGCGACCGGTACCTGTCCGAACTCGCCGAGCACCAAGACGCGCACGCCTACTGGGAGGGGATCCGCGCCCAGCAGATCGCCGACGGGGTCGCCACGAACTTCACCCGCGACCAGTTCACCAAGGGCGACATCGTCAAGGTCGACGGCCGGTGGGCCGTCGTGCTGCGCATCAACCCGAAGAGCCTGTCTGTGCAGTCGCAGCACTGGCGCTACACCGCCCGCTACGACCAGATCCAGGAGCACCACCCCGGCGGCGCGGACGCGGCCGAGAAGGTCGCCGAGCTGCTGGCCGCTCGCCGCTGAATGTCGGTGACCCTTCCTAGTCTTGTAACTGTCAGATTCACACACTAGGAAGGGCCACCACCATGGGTCAGTACACCGTCCTCACCATCACCACCGGCACCAAGCCCCTCACCGAGAAGAAGGCCACCAAAGCCGCCGACGCCATCGAGATCCACGACACCGAGATCTACGAGACCGACGCCGGCTGGACGATCGCCGGCCACTCCAAGTACCAGCCCGACAACCTCCACACCATCGCAGCTCGCCTCTCCCGCCACGGCGCAACCGTCACCGTCAGCGAGGAATGGGACACCCGCGACGCCGACACCCCCGGCACCACCACCACGACCTACCGCAACGGCGAGCACCAGCCCCAGCACGACCAGGAAACCCACCTCGCCCCCGCCGACCTCCACGCCGCCCTCGCCGCCGTACGCAACGCCCTCGACGGCAACGGCGACCTGATCACCGCCTCGCGCTGGCTCGTCGACGGCTTCGACGGCACCCGCCCCTGACCACACACCGGGGATGCGGCGAGCGCGCTCGCCGCATCCCCGGGGGGTGCCCCTATTGTCGCCAAATGCCCCGCACCATCCCGACCCGCGTCATCACGGCCGTGCGCACCGCCGACAGCATCCGCGTCTACGTCGCCCACGACCCCCGCGCCAGCTACTCCCGATCCGTCATCCCCACCGTCACCCGCAACCGCACCACCTGGGGATACCTCACCGACGGCCGCCCGATCCTCACCGGCCAGATCGACCACACGCTCGACCCCGCCGACAGCATCCGCGGCGAGCGCGACGCCGAGAAAGTCACCGCCGCCCTGCAGCAGGACCGAGCCGTCTCCGTCGTCGTCTACGACTTCGCCTGATCCGCTCCACCGAGACCCCGGACACCCCCACGGTGCCGGGGTCTCGTCGCGCCCGGGCACATCGTGCCGAACTCGTGGCGTCCCCGCCCTCGTCGCTACGCTGAGTCCCCCGCGGCGAGCGCGCCCACCCGGACGGAGACCCCAGCATGACCCGAGAGACCCACGAACCGGACGAGCCGATCAACTGGCCCTACGGCCACGTCTCCGTCACCCCCGGCCGGACGACAGACCCCGCCGCAGACCGCATCGCGCTCGCCGCAGTCGCCGTCACCCTCACCGACGACGACCACGACGAGTGCATCCGCGTCACTCTCGGCCCCACGGACCACTCCGACCTGTCCGTCTATGGCCCCGAGGACCTCGAACACGTCGCCCAGAAACTCAACGGCCGCCCACGCAAGACGCTCGGCTGGGATACCCCAGCCGAGCGTCTGCTACAACTTGTCTAATTCAGTCGGTGTTGCGACGACCCCTCGAATCCGCCTGATGCCACGGGCCCTTTCGCATGCCCGGGCTGGTATCTCTCCGGATCTCGCGATATAGTTTCTGCACAGCAGATTGCGTTTCTGCGGATGACCGTGAAGGATTGGCGATGACGACAAGCCCCACCATCTACGACGAGGTGCGCAACGGCATGCTGCCCGCGCACATCTACAACGATGCCGAGATCTTCGAACGCGAACGCAGGAACCTCTTCAGCCGCGCGTGGCTGTTCGTCGGCCACGTGTCGGAGATTCCCCAGCCGGGCGATTACGTCGTCCGCAAGGTGCTGGACGACTCGTTCATCGTGGTGCGAGACGAGAAGGGCGAGATCCGCGCCCACTTCAACATGTGTCTGCACCGCGGCATGCAGGTGTGCCGTGCGGAGATGGGCAACGCCTCGCACTTCCGCTGCCCTTATCACGGCTGGTCCTACCGCAACGACGGCCGGATCGTGGGACTGCCGTTCCATCAGGAGGCGTACGGCGGCGAAGAGGGCTTCAGCCGCAAGGGGGCCCGCCTCCTTCCGGCGCCCAACCTCGACACGTACAACGGGTTGATCTTCATCAGCATGGATCCCGATGCCCCGCCGTTGAAGGAATACCTGGGTGACTTCACGTTCTTCCTCGACTACTACACGAAGCAGTCCGCCGCGGGCATCGAGCTGCGGGGCCCGCAACGCTGGCGCGTGAACGCCAATTGGAAGATCGGCGCCGAGAACTTCGCGGGCGACATGTACCACACGCCCCAGACGCACACGTCCGTCGTGGAGATCGGCCTGTTCCGCGAGCCGAAGGCCGAGAAGCGCAAGGACGGCAACACGTACTGGGCCGGAAACGGCGGCGGCACCACCTACAAACTGCCGCCGGGGACGCTCGAGGAGCGGCTGCGCTACGTCGGATATCCCGACGACATGATCGAGCGGATGAAGCAGACCTGGTCGCAGGAGCAGCTCGATGTGATCGGCGAGAACGGATTCATGATCTCGGCGGCATCCGTCTTCCCGAACATGAGCCTGGTGCACAACTGGCCCAAGGTGGAGGACGGCGACGATGTGCTCCCCTTCATCTCGCTGCGCACCTGGGTGCCGATCAGCGAGTGCGAGACCGAGGTCTACTCGTGGTTCGCGGTCGCGGCCGATGCGCCCGAGGAGTTCAAGGAGCTCAGCTACAAGGCGTACCTCATGTGCTTCGGCTCGACCGGCATGTTCGAGCAGGACGACGTCGAGAACTGGGTGTCGCTGACGAACACCGCCAAGGGCGCGATGGCGAGGCGCCTGCTGCTGAACAGCCGCATGGGCATGCTGAAGGACGGCAGCCCCGTCGTGGAGCCGCTCGGCGACGACGAGTGGGCGGGGCCCGGCGTCGCGCACGTCGGATACGGCGAGTACAACCAGCGCCACCTGCTCGAGCGCTGGGTCGACTACGTGGAGGCGGATGCGCCGGAGCCGCAGCGGCCGATCGGACTGGGCGGGGTGCGACTGACGCCCTCGGCGGCGGCCGCCGCCGCGGCGGGCGACTGCGCGACCGGTGATTCCTGCGACGCGGGCACCGCGGCCGGCGACGGCGCGGTGGACACGGAAGGAGTGACGGCATGACGTTCGTCGGAGCGGAGCTGTCCGCGGAGTCCGTGCTGAATCGGGGCGCGACGCAGGCCCGCAAGGTCGGACCGTCGCTGTCCTTCGGGGACGCGCGGCACCTCGAGCTGTCGCGCTGGCTGGTCGAGGAGGCGTACATGCTCGACGACCAGCGGTACGAGGACTGGCTCGCCACCATCGCGGACGATGTGCACTACCTCATGCCCGTGCGGGTCACGACCGCCCTCGGCGCGGGCTACACGACCTCTCCGGGCATGGCGCACTGGGACGAGAACAAGTACTCCCTGAGTCGCCGCGTAGCGCGGTTTCTCACCGAGCACGCGTGGACCGAGGATCCCCCGTCCCGCCTGCGGCACTACGTCACCAACGTGCGCACGTTCGAGACCGACGTGGAGGGCGAGCTCATCGTCGACTCCGCCGTGCTGCTGTTCCGCAGCCGCAGCGACACGAATCCCGCGTCGATCCTGTCCGCGCAGCGCGAGGACGTCCTGCGGTGCACGGAGGACGGCTACGTGCTGGCGCGACGTGTGATCATGATCGACGAGTCGGTGCTGCGCACCCAGAACCTGGCGATCTTCCTATGACTCTCGAATGGGAAGGCGAGGACATCGATCGCGCCGCCGCGCACCGCGCGTACGAGGCGCATCAGCGGCTCGTCGAGCGCACGATCGGCGTGCCGCTGACGATCGCAAACGAATTCAGCGAGATCCGTGTATCGCACGTGGAGACCCGAAACGGTGCGCGCCTGCTGATCGAGTCGCCGAAGTCGGGCCAGTGGATCGCCCTCGACCCGCTCGACCTCGAAGCGCTCACGTGGCAGACGACGCAGACCTTCTCGGCGATGATCGCGTCGCCGTACGAGCCCATGTTCCCGGAGCCGGCACAGTCGCCGGCGGAGTAAGAGGTAATGAGATGACCGCCATTGTGAAGGCCGACCTCGGCGCCTGCCAGGGCTACGCGAACTGCGTGGTCGGCGCCTCGGACTACTTCGACATCGACGACGACGGCGTGGTCGTGCTGCTGCAGACGGACGTCCCGGACGCGGAGCTGACGCGCGTCGATGAAGCGGCCCGCAGCTGCCCGGTGTCGGCGCTGAAGGTGATCCGGGGATGACCAGGATCGTCATCGTCGGCGCCTCGGTCGGCGGTGTGAAGACGGCGCAGGGTCTGCGCTCCGGAGGATTCGACGGCGAGATCGTCGTGGTCGAGAAGGAGGACGTCGCGCACCCGTACGACAAGCCGCCCCTGTCGAAGGCCTATCTCACATCGCCGGACGACCTCGGCGCGATCCGGCTGATCGATCAGGAAGACCTCGCCGCGATCGACGCGTCCTGGCGCTTCGGCGTCGCTGCGACGGGGCTCGACCCTGCGGCGAAGGAGCTGCTGCTCGAGGACGGCGAGCGGCTGGCGTACGACGCACTGGTGATCGCAACCGGATCCCGCGCGCGCACGTCGCCGTGGGGCGAGGGGCCGGGCATCCATGTGCTGCGCACGGCCGCCGACGCACACGCGCTGCGTTCCGCGCTGCAGCCGGGCCGTCGTCTCGTGATCGTGGGTGGCGGGTTCATCGGCGCGGAGGTCGCGGCGACCGCACGCAAGGCCGGCGTCGACGTGACGATCGTCGATCCGCTGCCCGCGCCGATGTCCCGCGTGCTCAACGAGGACGTCGGGCGGATCTTCCTCGACAAGCACGCCGCCGAGGGGGTCCGGACGCGTTTTGGGACGGGCGTCGACGGTGTCGAGCGCGTCGGCCCGGAGCTCGAGGTCCGCCTCTCAGATGGCGAGCGGATCACCGCTGACGCGCTGCTCGTGGGCATCGGCGCCGTCGTCAACACCGAGTGGCTCGAGGGATCCGGGCTCGTTGTCGACAACGGCATCGTCACGGACGGCCGGCTCCGCGCGATCGGCGCCGCAGACGTGTTCGTCGTCGGCGATGTCTGCCGCTGGCAGCATGAGGACGGGTCGGGCTCGACCCGCCTGGAGCACTGGACGAGCGCCGCGGATCAGGCGCGTCTCGTCGCGCACAACCTGCTCTCCCCGGCGGAGGCGCGCGCGTATGTGCCGGTCGAGTACGTCTGGAGCGACCAGTACGACTGGAAGATTCAGGTGGTTGGCCGCACGGGCTCCGCCGAATCGCAGCTGATCGGCGACCCCGCGCACGATCGCTTCGCCGTCGTGTACTCCGACGGCGCGCGCGTGACGGGCGCCGTCATCGTGAACTGGCCGCGCGCGCTCATCGCCGCCCGCCGCGCGGTGGCCGATCGAGGCGACGCGGATGCGCTCGTGACGATGCTGACGGAGATCATCGCCAAGGCGCCGGCGCCCGTCGTCTCCTGAACGGATCGGCTGCGCGTCGCGCAGTCCTCAGAGCGCCGTGATGGCGCTCTCGTCGATCGCCGACGCGAGCCGCTCGCCGAGGCGGGCGCGCGTGGTGTCGTCCATGCGGCTTGCGGGGACGGAGACGTTGATCGCGAGCCGCATCGGCAGGGCACCGGCGGGGAACGCGGCCGCGACCGAGCACACGCCGTGCTCGCTCTCCTCGTCACCCACGGCGTACCCGCGGCGGCGGACCTCTTCCAAGGCGCGCTCCAGCTCGGGGAGCCGTCGGATCGACTTCTCCGTCAGCGTCTCGAGCTCCTCACCGGGGAACGTCCTGTGCAGCTCGTCGGCCGACAGCGACGCGAGCATCGACTTCCCGGACGACGTGCAGTTGGCGGGCATGGTCCGCCCGAGGCGCGACGCCACCCGCACGGCCTGGGGGCTCTCGATGGCGTCGATGAAGCGCACCTGCGCGCCGTCGAGCGTCGCGAGGTGCACCGTCTCGCGGAACTCCTCGTTCAGCCGACGCAGCAGCGGGCGCACGGCCTCGCGCACGTCGAACTGCTGCAGGATCGCGAACGACACGCTCGAGAGCACCCCGCCGGCCCGATAGGTCTTCGACGCCGCATCCTGGCGCACGAACCCGCGATACTGCAGCATCGCGAGCAGCCGGTGCGCGGTCGACGATGCGACACCGAGTGCCTCCGCCACCTCGGTCAGCCGCAGCTCGGGCCGCGCGCCGAGGAGATGGATGATCTTGAGTGCGTTGTCGACCGACTCGATCGGGTAATGCGGCGCGGGGCCGCTCGCCGGGAGGTCGACCGTACCACTCTTCTTCATGACAGAAATCATATGCGCGGCGCGGAGAGTCGCGGCCGGGCGTTCCGGACACTCGGTGCGGCGCGGTGGCTCATTCCGTGCGGACGACGCCCCGCAGCCGGGCGAGCTCATGCCGCCAGGCCGTGGCCGTGTTGAAACCGGTGCCGAGGTCCGGCAGCTCGGCCATGTCCGTCTCGGGAAGATCGACGATCTCTCCTCCCGCCGACGCGACATCGAGCGACAGACCCGCCAGGATGTCGACGCTGATCGCCTGCAACACCGCCTGCTCGACGCCTGCGGCCGCGCTGGTGATGCCGTGCCCGCGCAGCACCACCAGCGGGCGCTCGCCCATCGCGTCCGCCATCTCGGCCGCCAATGTCCGGTTGCGGACGAGGACGCCGCGCGCGTACACGGGCACGCCGCCGGCCGCGAGCCGCGTGCCGGGGATGTCGAACGCGCCGATGAGAGGACGGATCCGGATCCCGGCGAGATCGGCCGCCACGACGCGAGGCGGGTGAGCGTGCACCACTGCCGCCACGGCCGGCCGGCGGCGCAGCACCTCCGCGTGCAGAGGCAGTTCGTTGGGGACCGACCAGCCGTCGAGCTCACCTGGTGCCGCGGCCTCGCCTTCGAAGTCCACGAGCCGGATGTCATCGGGCGTGGTGTACCCGAGGCCGCGCTCGTGCGGGCCGCGGCACCGCACGAGCATGATGTGCTCGCCCACGCGCAGGCTGATGTGCCCCAGGATGCCATCTGCGAGACCGCGCCCCGCCAGCACACGGCAGGCGTCCGCGATGAGCCGCCGTTCCGCCGCGAAGTCCGCCCGCATCATGCCTTGATCCCCATTCCCCCGTCGGTGTGGATGACATCCCCCGTGATCCCCCGCGCACGGTCGGACGCGAGGAACACGTAGCTCCACGCGTGATCCGCGCCGGACAGCGCGACCTTCAGCGGGACTCGCGCGGCGATGTCGTCCGCGCGGTTCGGGACGTCGCCGAGACTGCGCGCGCCGAGGCCGAGGCTGCCGACGCCGCGCAGATCCGTGCCCACCGTGCCCCCGGGCGCGATGCCGTTCACCCGGATGTCCGGCGCCAGCTCGTGCCCGAGGGCCATCACGAGCCCGCGCACCGCGAACTTGCTCGGCACGTACAGCACGCCGCCGCGCCCCGGGTAGTATGCGGATGTCGACTCCGTCAGCAGGATCGATCCGCGCGCCTCGCGCAGCGCCGACAGCGCGGCCTTGACGGCGTGGAGTTGGCTCTTCACGTTCACGCGGAACATCTCGTCGAACGAGGCGTCGATCTGATCCGCGTCGATGTCCGAGATCCCGCGATAGAAGTCGAAGATGCCGACGCAGCTGACGAGGACGTCCAGCCCGCCGTACGCGGCCACGGTCGCGGCGACCGCCGCCTCGTTCGCCTCGCGAGTCGTCGCATCCCCCTGCACGGCGGGCACCTCCGGCAGCTCGCTCCGGAGGGCGGCGACCTTCGCCGGGTCCCGCTCCAGGACCGCGACCCGCGCCCCCTCCGCGCGGTACGCGTCGACGACGGCCCTGCCGATCCCCGACCCTGCTCCGACGATCAGCGCGCGCTTCCCCTGGAGCCACCCGACCTCAGACAACGACGCGCTCCAGCGTCTCGGGGGCGAACAGGTCCTCGGCGCGATAGCGCTCGGGTGCGAGCCCCTGCTCATGTGAGTAGCGCAGGAAGGTGTCCAGCACGTGGCGATTCGCCTCCAGCCCGTACGGCCACCAGTCGTCGCCGAGTGCCTCGCGCGTGCGCTCCACCTCCGCCCACAGCCAGGGCAGGGCGAACCTCAGCGCCGCGGTCTCGTCGATCCCCGCGAGCCCCACCCGCTTGGAGAGCTCCGCGGCCCTCATCAGCTCCCGCGGCAGCCACCGGTGCTGTTCATAGACGTCGCGGCGCACCACCAGGACGTGCATGATCGGGAAGATCCCGGTGCGCGCGAAGTAGTCCCGCTCCACCGCCTCGGTGTCCGGGAACAGTCGCCGTATGCCGCCATGGCCGGGTGCGTTGTACGGGCCAGGATTGCGCGCGCTGTGGATCGCGTCGATTTCGCCGTCGAGCAGCATCTGCGACAGCGTCCGGCCTTCGGAGATCGGGGTCACGGAGACATCGTCGGGCAGGTCGAGAGCGATCTTCTCGTAACGGCCCGGCTCGTCCAGACCCCCTGTGCGGTACGACACGGACGAGACAGGCAGCCCGTGGTGCTCCGCGAGGATGCCCCGGATCCAGACGGCGGCTGTGATCTGGTACTCGGGGACTCCGACCGCGCGGCCTGCGAGCTGCGCGGCGTCGGTGATCTCGGAGTCCTCGCGCACGTAGATCGCGCTGTGCCGGAACGCACGCGAAGGGAATACGGGGATCGCGACGAATGGCGCTCCGCGGCTCAGACTCAGCGTATAGGACGACAGCGACATCTCGGCGATGTCGAACTCGCGGAACCGCGCCATGCGAAAGAACGTCTCCTCCACCGGGAGATCGAGGAAGTTGACCTCCGCGTCCCCGAGCCGAACAGCGCCTCGGCGCAGCAGATCCATGCGGTCGTATGCCTGACAGGCCATCGTGAAGGTCAGGCTCATCCGCGCGCTCCTTCTCCAGGCAACCGTCGCACGAGGTAGTCCCACACGCTCGCGAGCGCGGCCTCGTGATAGATGTGCCCGCGCTTGGCGAGCGACTCCTCGGCCGCGGACCAGCTGGGCCATCCACCGGCGGCGTGCGTGAGGATCTGCTGCTCGCACGCCCGCTCGAGCAGCACGGCCGTCACGGTGGCCTCTCGGATGTCCCGGCCGACAGCGACGATGCCGTGGTTCACGAGGAACAGCGCCTTCGCCTCGCCCAGCGCCGCGGCCACCGCCGCGCCGAGTTCGCGCGTCAGGATGAGGTCGGCCGTCTGCGTGAAGCGCGGCACGGCGGGCGGAACGAACATGTTCGCGGCGTGGCTCACCGGCCGCAGCTCCTGTCCCGTCGCGGAGAGCGCGACCGCGTGGGGCGGATGCGTGTGCACGACGGCCCCCACGTCCGGACGCGCCGCCATCACCTCGGAGTGGATCGCGCACTCGCTGTGCGGCTGCCCCTCGCCCTCGACGAGGCGGCCGTCGTCGTCCACGAGATGCACGCGCGACGGCGTGATCTCGTCCAGTCCCCACCCCGCGGCCTTGATCCAGATGCCGCGGCCCTCGGGATCCCGCGCCGACGCGTGCCCCCAGACGAGATCCCCGTGCCCGGCTGCGGCGAGCACACGGGAGGACAGCGAGACCTGCTCACGCACTTCGCCCATGGAGTCGTCCCCTCTCTTCGCGATCGTCATGTCGGTGGTCATACCAGCGACGCCGGGAGGATGAAGGCGAGCCAGGTGAAGACCGGCGCCGTGACAATCATGATCCCGCCCCACAGGAGCATGAATCGGAACAGCTTCGGGCGCTCCTCCTCCGGCGCGGTCGACAGCGTCAGCGCGCCGACCGAGGAGAACGGCATCGCGTCCACCACCGTCGCGGAGATGACGAGCGCGACCAGCACCCACGTGGCATCGATCCCGCCCATGGCGATGAACGGCACCGCGAGAGGCACCAGTACGCCGATCAGCCCGGCACTCGAGCCGAACGCCGATGTCACGGCCCCGATGAGGCACAGCAGGAACGCCGTGAGCAGCGGCGCGCCGATGTCGGCGAGTCCGCCCCCGATCCACTCGACGGTGCCGAAGCGCTGCATGGCTCCCACGAGGGTGGTGATGCCGCAGATCAGGAGGACGACGGACCAGACGATCTTCTTGTCCGCGCCGTCGAAGTAGTTCGCGAAGATCGAGTGCAGCAGGGCCGCTGCCACCAGCGTGACGAAGCCCAGATCGAAGTCGAACACGAGCGCGGCGATCGCGACGCCGATGATGACGATCAGCGTGACCACCTGATCAAGGCGGATCGGGGTCTTCGGGTGCCCGAGCAGCTCCGTGAACCCGCCCTTGGCCGGGCCACCCGCGGACGTCCCACCAGTGACCGCCGCGCCCGTCGCGCCGATCGTCGCGCCGTCCGCAGCGACGAGCACGCGCTCGCTCACCGCAACGCGGTGGGCACGCGCATCGCGCATCAGGGTGCGCCCGCCGAAGACGAAGTAGATGACGACCGCGAGAGCCACGTTGTACCCGAGGTTGCCCAGGAACAGCGCGGTCCCCGACACGTGCAGGCCGTTGTTCTCCGCCGCCTGCTGTGCGATGATCGCAAGCCCGTTGATCGGCGAGAAGTTGCCCGCACAGGATCCGTGCATGGTCATGAGCGCGGACATCCGCCGGCTGAGCCCGTAGCGCTCGCCGAGCCGAAGGCACAGCGGCGCGAGCATCGCGACCCCGGCCGGGCCCAGGGCACCCGCCATGGTGGGCAGCGACGAGAAGATGAAGATCAGCCACGGGACAAGAGCCGGACGATCTCCGAACGCACGGACAGCACGTTCGACGATCCACTCCAGCGTCCCATTGGTCGAGGCGAGGCCGAACAGGTATGTCACGCCGACGAGCAGCACGAAGATGTCCGCGGGGAAGCCGGCCAGCACCTCCTTCGGATCCTCGCCTGCCATCGTGACGCCGATCGCGAATGTCGCGATCAGAGCGAAGATGCCGATGTTCACGGGGCGCACGGTGCCGAGTACGAACACCAGGACCAGCGCGATGACTCCGACGATGTGAATGCTCACGTTACGTCCTTTCCGCGCACGCCACTGTGCGCGCCTGTGAAGGGAGCGGCACCGCCGCTGGCATCGCTTTCTGTCTTGCAGAACATGATTCTGATTGAACGAGACCATGTCAACCCCCGCCGCTGTGCCCGGCCCGCGCTCGGCAGTGTTCACCGGCCGCGGCGCGGACGGATCAGGGCGGCGAGCACTCCCGGCGCGCCCGCGGCGATCCCGCCCGCAACCATGGCAATGGCCATCGGCGCGACGAGCGTGACCGCCGTCACGAGAAGCGGCATGGCCAGGAGCGCGCCCGCACGGAAGACGCCCGCGAACACGACGGCACTACCGCGTTGAGGATCGGGGACGGCCGCCCCCACGACTGTTGGCCCGAGCGTCAGGATCACACCCGACGCGATCCCCGCCCCGACGACGCCTGCGACCGACACGACGGGCGCCGCGTCCGCCGCCGCGAGCGCGACGACACCCAACCCGATGGCCGCGGTCATCGCCGTGAGTGCAGGCGTGTGGCAACGGCGTGGCAGCCACCCACCGAGCAGCGCGCCGACCACGAGCCCACCGTTCGCCGCGCCGACCAGCAGCCCCACATCCACCTCCGACCATCCGACATCGTCGAACAGCACCGGGACGAACGTGACGAGGATCGCATTGAAGCCCCCTGCCGCGAGGCAGCCCAGGGATCCGACCCTCACGTCGCGGTACCGCCAGATGCGGTTGTCGGCGCTCTTCGGCACGCGCTCGAAGAGCGGCAGCGGCGCCAACAGCGCGCACAGCCCCGCGCCCAGCACAGCGACGACAGCGATCGGGACGGCGGCGGATCGCGGGCCACCGTCCGCCAGCGCGCCCGCGAGCATCGGGCCGAGCGCGCCGAGCCCGTTGGCGATGAACTGGTTGCGAGCCATTCGCGGAGCGGGTCGGGCCGCGATCCGGATCACATGCACCTGCGAGCCACTCCAGAAGCACGCCCTCGAGACACCCTGCAGGACCTGGGCGAGCACGAGCCCTGTGACTCCAGGCGCCGCCAGCACAAGGACCATCGAAGCCGCAAGCATCCCGAGGGCGCCCGCCATGATCACACGATCGGTCGCCACGCGGTACAGCGCCCCGACCACGACGCGCGAGACGAACTGCGCCGCCGCGGAAGTCGCCCCGAGAGCAGCGATGACCGCGAGGGAGAGCCCATCCGCAATGGCGACGAACGTGAGCATGACTCCCGACGCGGCGAGCGCGAGCGCGTAGAGCCCCGTCACGACATCGATCGCGACGGAGCCCGCCTTGCCACCCTGCCCTCGAAGACCGCGCACCCTGCGCATGCTATTCCACTGTGCAGAGACGGATTCCGCGGCAGGACGTGATGTCGGGGGTCCTTGTTACGTTTAGGGCATGCCTCGTTCGGTCCGCGTCGCCTCCGTCAACGTCAACGGGATCCGGGCCGCCGCCCGGAAGGGCATGGCCGAATGGGTGGAGCAGGCCGCGCCCGACATCATCACGCTGCAGGAGGTGCGCGGCGAGCTCGAGCACCTCGAGGAGGCGCTGCCCGGGTGGCGGGTCGTGGCCGACGCGTCGCTGCAGAAGGGCCGCGCGGGCGTGGCGATCGCCTCGCGCGAGGAGTGCTCGCTCTCGCGCATCGAGCTAGACGCTATGAGTGGTTGAGCCTGAGGCCTCCGCTCGCGTAGACCGTGGGTTGCGAGCCGGTCTTCCGGCTTCGCCTATCCACATACGTGAGGGAGGCCCCAGTTGATATCTGAGCGTACGAGTGTCGGGCTGGATGTGCACGCGCGGAGCGTGGTCGCGGCTGCGATCGATGAGCGAACCGGGGAGCTCGTGCAGCGACGCATGGGCTCCAGCACCGAGGAGATCGTCGCCTGGGCGAGGGGTCTGCCGGGCCCGGTGGCGGCGACGTACGAGGCCGGCCCGACGGGGTTCGGCCTCGCCCGCGCGTTGACCGCGGCGGGGGTGCGGTGCATGGTCGCGGCGCCGTCGAAGCTGCAGCGACCGGTCGGTGACCGGGTGAAGACGGGGCCTTGACCCCGGATCGTGGACACGGTGTCATTTCGGTTATGCCGCTTCCGTGAGGATAGCGAAGGTGGCGGTCTCGTAGGCGTTCGGGGTGATGTTGCCGATCGCGGAGTGGCGCCTGCGGGTGTTGTAGCGGTTCGCCCACCGGAACACGGCCCGGTAGGCCGTGGGCGCGTTCGGGAACGCGGGTCGGCCTTCGAGCAGTTCGCGCTTGAGGGCCGCGTTGAAGCTCTCGGCGAGGGCGTTGTCGGCCGACGAGCCGATCGCTCCCATCGACTGGATCACCCCGAACCGCTCGCAGAGGCCGGTGTAGGACTTCGAGGTGTAGACACGCTGCCGTGGTCGGAGTGGAAGATCGCGCCGACCAGCGACCCGCGGTCGCGGTGCGACCGGTGACGGACGGGAGGCACGGTGCCAGCTGACACCGTGCCTCCCGTCCGTCGTGGCCACCTCGTCTAAATCGCGAGGTACCCGCCGTCGACGGCGAACTGCGCGCCGGTCGCGAAGGCGGCCGCGTCGGAACCGAGCCACGCGACCATCTCGGCGATGTCGTGCGGCGTGCCGAGTCGGCCGATCGGGTGCTTCGTCAGCAGCGCGTCCTTGAAGCCGGGGTAGGTCTCCTCCAGCGCGTCTATCATTGGCGTCTGGATCACCCCGGGCAGCACTGCGTTCACGCGGATGCCTTTGTCGGAGTACTCCACCGCGGCGGCTCGGGTGAGGCCGATGACGCCGTGCTTCGACGTGACGTAGGCGGACTGGTGGGCGATGGCGACCTGCCCGAGGGACGAGGCGGTGTTGATGATGGATCCGCCGCCCTGCGCCAGCATCTGCGGGATCTCGGCCTGCACGCCGGTTCAATATTCCGCACAGAGGAAGTTGGCCCCACGGCGTTACTGCAGTCAATCGTTCTGTTGCGCAAGCCCCCGCAGGTAAGCACGTGCGTCGTCGAGGCTGACGACATCGCCGTACTTCGCGTCGATGTCAAAGAGGCTGGCCAGGTGCGGAAGGGCTGCCCGGTCGCCGACTGCCTCTTCGACGACGATGGTGTGGAAGCCGTAGGAGCAGGCGTCAACCGCCGAGGCGCGCACGCACCCACTGGTGGTGCAGCCGACGATGATGATGGTGTCGACACCCCGTGAGATCAAGCGTGCGGCGAGATCAGTTCCGAAGAAGCAGGATGCGTACTTCTTCACCAGGGTCATCTCGTGGGGCAGCTGGCCCAGCCTGCTGTCGACCTCCACCCATTCGCTGCCCTCCACCAACAGGTGGTTGGACGGGATCTTCTTGATCCAGAGCCCCGCCTCCTGCAATTCGGTGTCGTACGCGACCGTCGAGAAGAAGATGGGGATCTCGAGTTCACGGGCGGGGACGAGTAAGGCATTGGTGGCGGCCAGCTGTGACTCCAGTTCGCCTGACAGGGGCGAACGGCTGTCCGTGAATCCGGTGATCAAGTCGACGATCAGCAGCGCCGGCTTCTCGCCGTAGCCGATCCGGCCGCCCAATCCCTTGGCCTTGAACTCGTCGCGCAGCCGTGCGTACTCATCGATCAGCTCCGTATTCGTCACGAATCGGCTCTCCTGTTCCCCGTCGACTGATAGTGCGCCGCGATGGCATCGCTCGTCGTCACCCAGACACCATCGTGAGACGTGATGTGCTCGAGGGCCCGATCAAGGTAGCGGTGGCGGAACGGCTGGCCGACGATGAACGGGTGCAACGGCAGCGACATGACGCGACCCGAGTGCTCGGAGTCTGAATAGAGCTGATCGAACTGGTCGATCACCGCTTCCAGGAACTGCGGGCCGGTATAGCTCTTACTCACGAACATCGTCACATCGTTGAGTTCTATCGTGTAGGGAACGCTGAACATCCCGTCGACGTTCAGCGGATACGGCTGATCGTCGTTCGTCCAGTCCAGGACGTAGTCATACCCCAGCTCCCGAAGGATCCGCGGCGTCTCGAACGTCTCTGTGAGCGCCGGGCCAAGCCAGCCCCGCGGCCGTACTCCGGTGGCGGAGGCGATTGTATCCGTCACGTCTTGAAGGTAGGCGCGCTCCGTGTCAGCACCCATTCCAGCTTGGAAGGTGGAATTGTCGCGGCCATGCGCGAGCCACGCCCAGCCGCGTTGCCGGCCTGCCTCGAGAATCTGGGGGTAGTGCCGACAAACGTCGGAGTTGAGAAGCACACTTGCGGGCACTCCATGTCGGTCGAGGCTCTCGATCATCCGCCACAGGCCTACCCGCGGACCGTAATCGCGCCAGCCGTAATTGAGTGGATCCGGCTGCAGCATCGCGGTACCGCCGAAGATGCTCGTGGAGGGCTTGTCGATCTGATAGTGCTCGATGTTCAGCCCGACATAGAACGCCACTCGGGCCCCATTCGGCCACGAAATCGTCGGTCGCTCCGTGATCGGGCTGTAATCGAAGCGGAAAGTGTCAAGGCGGGTGAGACAGATTCCGTCAGGCGGTCTGTATGAGGGCCTCCTGTGAGGGCTGGTTGATCCAGGCGGCCTCGGGCAGCTTGGGCGCCTGGGGTCGGCGGTGGCCGAAGCGCTCGGGACGGGCGGCGTAGGCCGCGTCCAGGGTGGCCTGGCGCTGGGCGCGGACCTGCCCGGCGGTGCCGAAGTGGACGCTGGCGGGGGTGTGCAGCCCGATCCCGCAGTGGCGGTGCTCGTGGTTGTAGTAGGCGAAGAACTGCTCGGCGAACGCGCCGGCGTCGGCCAGGGACCCGAAGCGCTCGGGGAAGACCGGGGCGTACTTCAGCGTCTTGAACGCCGCCTCGCTGTAAGGGTTGTCGTTCGACACGTGCGGGCGGGAGTGCGACCTGGCCACCCCGAGGTCGACGAGCAGCTGAGCGACCGGTTTGGAGGTCATCGAGGTCCCGCGGTCGGCGTGGATCGCCTCCGGCACGCCATGGATGCCCATGGCGTGCTCGAGCAGGTTCTTGGCGATCTCGGCGTCCTCGCGGGCCGCGATGGTCCAGCCCACGACGAACCTGGAGAAGATGTCGAGCACGACGTACAGGTCGTAGTACACGCCCCGCTCCGGCCCCTTGAGCTTTGTGATGTCCCAACTCCACACCTGCCCCGGCGCCGTCGCGACGAGCTCGGGCCGGGTCCGGGGCGGGTGGCTCGCCTGCCGGCGCCGTTCCCCGGCCATGTCGTGCTCGCGCAGGATCCGGTGCATCGTGGACATCGAGCACAGGTAGGTGCCCTCGTCCAGCAGCGTGGCCCAGACCTGGGCGACCGACTTGTCCGCGAACCGCTGGCTGGTCAACACGGCCAGCACGTGGGCCCGCTCGGCGGCGGACAGCTTGTTCGCCGGTGCCGGCCGCGGTGTCCGTGGACGTGGCGGTGGCGGGTTCTTGGCCCGGTAGTGACTGGCGCGGGAGCGACCCAGCAGCGCGCACGCAGCCGCGGTGCCGACGTGCTCGGCCAGCCCGTCGACGGCCGGGTTGATCACCGCGGCGACCGCGGCGGCTTGTCCGCGCTCTCGGAGAGCGTCTCCAAGAGCGCGTGTGCTTTTCCCATCAGGTCCAGCGCCGCCCTGGTCTTGGCCAGCTCGGCCTCGGCCTTCTCCGCCCGGGCCCGTAGCGCCTGCAGCTCCCGCTCGCGCCGGTCCCGCGGCTTGCTGCCCAGCCCGGACAGCGAGCCGGCGGCCGCGGCCTTGCGCCACTCGATGATGTGGGAGGTGTACAGGCCCTCCCGGCGCAGGATCTCCCCACGCCCAGAGCGGTCCGCGGCGTCGTACTCGGCCAGGATCGCCGCTTTGAACTCGGCGGTGAACGTCCGCCTCTTGGGCCGGTCAGCACGAGGAGCCATAGCCCCATCATCGGTGCCGACGTCAGCAACCGTCATCGTCATCTCAGTATTGGTCCGTTCTCGCCCCGTGCAGTGCGAAGGTCAGCAGTGCTGGTGTCTCACCCCATCCTGACGCACAGGGCTCGAGCGGGAGCGCTTGTTCAGTCGCGCGTGGATCTTCGTGGGTCACGAATCAGAGATCCCTCAGCCCGGCGACTACGTGGTGCGGCGAGTGCTCGACGACTCGTTCATCGTGGTGCGCGACGAGAGTGGCTCCGTCAAGGCGATGTTCAACATGTGCCTGCACCGAGGAATGCAGGTGTGCCGGGCGGAAATGGGCAACGCCTCGCACTTCCGCTGCCCGTATCACGGCTGGTCGTACCGCAACGACGGACGAATCGTGGGGCTGCCGTTCCACGAAGAGGCGTACGGTGGCGAGGCTGGCTTCAATCGCAAGGGAGCCCGCCTGCTTCCGGCGCCGAGCCTCGACAGCTACAACGGGTTGATCTTCATCAGCATGGATCCGGATGCGCCACCGCTGATCGACTACCTCGGCGATTTCGCTTTCTATCTCGACTACTACACGAAGCAGAGCTCCTCGGGCATCGAGCTCCGCGGCCCGCAGCGCTGGCGGGTGAAGGCGAACTGGAAGATCGGCGCAGAGAACTTCGCCGGCGACATGTACCACACGCCACAGACCCACACCTCGGTGGTCGAGATCGGCCTCTTCCGCGAACCGAAGGCGGAGAAGCGTAAAGACGGCAACACGTACTGGGCGGGCAACGGCGGAGGCACGACCTACAAGCTTCCGGAGGGAACGCTCGAGGAGCGGCTGCGCTACGTGGGCTACCCCGACGAGATGATCGACCGGATGAAGGAGGTCTGGTCCCAGGACCAGCTCAATGTGATCGGCGAGAACGGCTTCATGATCTCGGCGGCCTCGATCTTCCCGAACATGAGCTTCGTGCACAACTGGCCGAAGGTGGAAGACGGCGACGACGTGCTCCCGTTCATCTCGATCCGTACCTGGCAGCCGATCAGCGAGAACGAGACCGAGGTGCTTTCCTGGTTCGCCGTCGACGCAGCGGCACCGGAGGAGTTCAAGGCTCTGTCGTACAAGGCGTACCTGATGTGCTTCGGCAGCACGGGGATGTTCGAGCAGGACGATGTGGAGAACTGGGTGTCCCTTACGAACACCGCGAAAGGGAATATGGCGCGGCGCTTGCTGCTGAACAGCCGGATGGGCGTGCTGAAAGACGGCAGATTCGTCGTGGAGCCGCTCGGACCGGACGCGTTCTCTGGCCCGGGCGTGGCCCACGTCGGTTACGGAGAGTACAACCAGCGGCATCTGCTCGAGCGCTGGGCGGACTACCTCGAGACGGAGCCGACCGCGCTGATCATCTCGTCGGTGGGGATGCCGGAGGGGCTGTCATGACCGAGGCGCGCTGGGTTCGACTGAAAGAGTCGCCGCTCGGAGCACATACGACCAAAGCCACGCGGGTGGGGAGTTCGTTGTCGTTCTCGGACGGCCTGCATCTGGAGACGCACAGGTGGCTCGTCGAAGAGGCATACATCCTCGACGAGCAGCGGTACGAGGACTGGCTCGACCTCATCGCCGACGATGTGCACTACATCATGCCCGTGCAGGTCACTACCGCGCTCGGCGCCGGGTACTCGACGTCTCCGGGCATGGCGCATTGGGACGAGAACAAGTACTCCCTGAGCCGGCGGGTCGCCCGCTTCCTCACGGAACACGCCTGGACAGAGGATCCGCCCTCCCGGCTCCGTCACTTCGTCACGAACGTGCGCACCTTCGAGAGCGACGTCCCGGGCGAGGTCGTCGTCGATTCTGCGGTGCTTCTTTTCCGCAGTCGCGGCGACGTGCACGAGCCCGCGGTGATCTCGGCCGGCCGCGAAGACGTTCTGCGACGTGTCGGCGGCGGGTTGCAGCTCGCACGCCGAACCATCACGGTCGACGAGTCGGTCTTGCGCACACAGAATCTGGCGATCTTCCTATGAAACTCGAATGGGAAGGCGAAGAGGACGACCGCATCGCGGCCATCGCAGCAGCAGACGAACGTCAGCGGCTCGAAGACCAGCGGGTAGGGGCTCCGATCTCGATCGCCAATGAGTTCTCGGAGATCCGGGTATCTCGCGTGGAGACACGCAACGGCTCCCGGCTCCTGATCGAGTCGCCGCGATCCGGGCAGTGGGTCGCTCTCGATCCGCTCGAGCTCGAGGCGCTGACCTGGCAGACTACGGCGACGTTCTCCGCCATGATCGCCCAACCGTTCGCACCGATGTTCCCTGAGATAACGCCTGAAGAAGCAGGAGAGGAGTGACACATGCCTGTCGTGAAAGCGGATCTCGGGCTCTGTCAGGGCTACGCCAACTGCATCATGGCCGCGGGAGACTATTTCGATCTCGATGACGACGGCGTCGTGATCCTGCTCAGAACAGAGGTCGACGAGGCCGACCGGAAACGGGTCACCGAGGCGGCGAACAGCTGCCCGGTTTCCGCGCTCCGGGTGGAAGACGAATGACGACAGCGATTGTCGGTGCGTCGATCGCGGGGGTACGGGCCGCGCAGGCGCTTCGGGCAGAGGGGTATCGCGGAGACGTTGTGCTCATCGGCTCCGAGCCCGTGCTGCCCTACGACAAGCCGCCGCTGTCGAAGGGATACCTCGTCGGTGCAGGTGCAGCCGAGGTCACGCTCCTCACGGCGGCGGAGGCGCTCGAGCTTAACATCGACCTTCGTCTCGGTGTGCCGGCGGTAGGTCTGGACCGTGCGTTGTCGGAGCTCCGGCTGGCGAATGGACGGCGGGTCGGCTTCGATGACCTCGTGGTGGCGACCGGCGTCCGCGCGCGGCCGTCGCCGTGGGGTGAAGGCGAGGGAATCCATGTGCTGCGGACACTCGACGACGCAGACCGGCTGCGCGCCGAGCTAGTTCCCGATCGCAGGATCATCGTCATCGGAGCGGGCTTCATCGGCGCCGAGGTCGCCGCGACCGCTCTTGGGCTCGGAGTCGATGTCACCCTGGTCTCGGCGACACGCGACCTGATGTCACGCCGGCTCGGTGACGAGATTGGCGCCCTCTTCTCGCAGAAGCACTCCCGGCATGGCGTACATGCGGTTCTCGGACGGACGGTCGCGCAGATCGACGGTGCGAAGGGAGACTTCCGCGTGCTCCTGGATGACGGTTCCGAGCTCCACGGTGATGTCGTCGTCATCGGCATCGGGGCAGTGCCGAACGTCGAATGGCTCGAGGACTCAGGGCTCGAGATCGACGACGGTCTCGTCTGCGACGAATTCCTCACGGCACTCGGCGCCCCGGAAATCCATGCGATCGGCGATGTTGCGCGGTGGCGGCATCCGGTTCGCGGCGATCTCACCCGTCTTGAGCACTGGACGAATGCGGTCGACCAGGCGCGCTGTGTCGCGCACAACATCGCTCATCCCGACGACCGACGCTCATATCTGCCTGTCGAGTATGTCTGGAGTGACCAGTTCAACTGGAAGCTGCACATCGTCGGTCGCACGACGGCAGTCAACCCCGAGACCTGGAGTCCCGCGGGGTGGTGGTCTTTCGGGCCCGCGGCGTCGTGACCGCGACGGGGTGAGCCATCGTGCGATGGTCAGTGAGAACGACCAAGAACTCACACAGAAAGACGACACCGCACGATGGCTCTTGACCAGTCTGCCCTCCTCGAGCTGCTCGGGGAACTGAAGCTCACCGGCACCACCGACCGCATCCGAGCCGCGACCGAGCGGCTCTACCAGGAGCTGATCGACGCGGAGACAGCCGCATTCATCGGCGCCGCCCCCTACGAGCGCACGAGCGAGCGCACGACTACCCGCAACGGTTCCCGGCCGCGGGTGCTGTCGACCACGGCTGGGGATCTGGAGTTGCGGATCCCGAAGTTGCGGCAGGGGTCGTTCTTCCCGTCGCTGCTGGAGCGGCGCCGCCGGGTCGACCAAGCCTTGTTCGCGGTCGTGATGGAGGCCTACCTCCACGGCGTCTCAACCCGGAAGGTCGATGACCTCGTCAAAGCGCTCGGCGCTGACACTGGCATCTCGAAGTCCGAGGTGTCCCGCATCTGCCAAGGGCTCGACGCCGAGGTCGCATCGTTCCGCGACCGCTCGCTGTCTGACATCGCCTACCCCTACGTGTTCCTCGACGCGACCTACTGCAAGGTCCGCATCGACCACCGTGTCGTGTCCCAGGCGGTCGTCGTCGCGATCGGCGTCGCCGCTGACGGGCGGCGGGTCGTGCTGGGCTTCGATGTCGGAGACAGCGAGACCGAGGAGTTCTGGAAGCAGTTCCTGCGCTCGTTGAAGACACGAGGTCTGGGCGGGGTGAAGCTGGTGATCTCCGACGCCCACGCCGGACTGAAGAAGGCCGCAGCGACCGTGTTGCAGGGCGCCGCCTGGCAGCGCTGCCGCGTCCACTTCATGCGCAACGTCCTGACCGCCCTCCCGAAGGGCCGGCAGGAGATGGTCGCCAGCGTGATCCGCACGATCTTCGCCCAACCCGACGCCGAGCACATCGATGCCCAGTTCGACGAAGTCGTGCGCATGATCGAGCGCGTCCACCCCAAGACCGCCGTGATGCTCACCGACGCCCGTGACGACATCCTCGCGTTCAAAGCGTTCCCCGCCCGGCATTGGCGACAGATCTGGTCCACGAACCCGCTGGAACGCCTCAATCGGGAGATCAAGCGCCGCACCGACGTCGTTGGCGTGTTCCCGAACAACGCCGCCCTGCTCCGCCTGGCCGGCTCCGTCCTCGTCGAGCAACACGACGAATGGGAAGCCGCCGACCGCCGCTACTTCTCCGAAGCCTCCATGACCGAGCTCACCGCGACCACCCCCACCATCGACGAGGCGGTGATACTCCCCGAGATCACCGCCGCCTAAACTAACGACAGCTGATCATCGCAACGAAGCGAAAGACCACCACTCAAACGGACGCGGCCACCCCGAGATGGTGACGGACCCTCGAACACCCGACCGGATCGCGTCTCTGTACTCTCAGAATGGTCTGTCATTCGACGGGGCAGTGGTACTGAATTGGCCCCGCGCTCTCGTCGAAGTCCGCCGGTCCATCGCAGCGGGATCGTCGCTTTCCGACGTTCGTGTACGACTGGGCCGGCTGCTCGAATCGGCGTCCGGATAGACCTGGACGGGATCGCCTTGCCCTTGATGGCGGCCCTGAGGGCCGGCAGGAACGATACAGTTTCTGTTGTGCAGAGAAATAGAGCAGCCGACGGAGTCGATGCGGCTCCGCAATACCGATCGAGTCGGTCGACAATGCCCTGAAACTCCTGCTCCTGCTCGGTGAGAAGAACGAACTTCGACTGACGGACGCCAGCAAGCACCTGGGTGTCGCGACCTCAAACGTTTTCGGCGCCCAGGCATCCCTGCAGGCGGCCTTCGCCTCGACGGGGTTTGCCCGAGGCTGACGGGAACAGCGCCTCCCAGCACCGCCGGCATGGATCGCGCCGCGCTTGCTGCGACGACGTACAGCGCGCAGCGCTGCCCCCCTACGAGAGCAGAACGGTCACGGTCTTCGTCTCGGTGTACGAGATCAGTTCGTCGAGGGACTCCTCGCGGCCGATCCCCGAAGCCTTCACCCCTCCGAACGGCAGTCCCCAGAAGTGCCGGCTGCCACTGTTGACGAGGATGTAGCCGGCCTCGATCTGCCGGGCGACGACGTGGGCGCGCGTGACGTCGCGCGTCCAGATGCTCGAGGTGAGCCCGTACTGGACGCCGTTGGCGATCCGTACGGCCTCCTCGTCGGCGTCGAAGGTGGTGACGGAGAGGACGGGGCCGAAGATCTCGTTCTGCTCGACGAACGACCCGGGGCTGACACCGGTGAGCAGCGTCGGCTCGACGAACCACCCCTCATCGAGGCCGGCGGGACGGCCGCCGCCCGTCGCCACGGTGGCACCCGCCTTCCTGCCTTCGGCGATGGCGCTGATGGACTTCTGGAACTGTGCCTCCGACACGAGCGGGCCCATGTCCACGGACGGGTCCAGCGGGTCTCCCACCCGGATCGCGGCCATGCGCTCGGCGACCCGGCCGATCACTTCGTCGGCCACCGAGGAGTGCACGAGCAGGCGGCTCGTCGAGCCGCAGCTCTGTCCGGCGACCCACGTGAAGTTCATACCCGCGACGGCACCGGCCGCAGCCGCCTCCAAATCGGCGTCGGCGAAGACGATCTGAGCGTTCTTTCCGCCCAGTTCGAGCGACACGTGCTTGACTCCGGTCTCGGCTGCATCCCGCTGGATCGATTGCCCCGTCGCGGTGGACCCGATGAAACCGATCCGGCGGACCTCGGGATGACGCACCAGCGCGCGTCCGGTCACCGCGCCGCGACCGCTGACGGTGATCAACAGATTGTCCGGGAGGATCCCGACCGCGAGCTCGGCCAGGCGCAACGAAGACAGCGGCGTCTGGTCCGGGGCCTTGAGGACCACGGCGTTGCCGGCGACGAGGGGCGCGGCGACCTTCGCCGCCGCGAAGAAGAAGGGATGGTTGAACGCACCGATACGCGCGACCACTCCGTAGGGCACCTGCATGGTGTAGTGGAGGTTCGTGCTCACCGGAATCGTCCGGCCACCGAGGTCGAGCGCCATGTCGGCGAAGATCTCCATGAGTTCCGCCGCCGCGTCCACATCGCCCCTCATCATCGAGAGGGTGAACCCGCCGTCCAGTGCGTCGAGAGTGGCGAGCTCCTCACGGTGCTCTCGGATCGTCGCAGCGAGTTGCCGGATCACGGCGGCCCGGGCTCGGGGCGGCATCGCGCCCCAGGCCGGCTGCGCAGCCTGCGCCGCCGCCACCGCGCGCCCGACCTCCTCCTCGGAGAGGTCGGGGGCGGAGGTCAGGGGACGCCCGGTCGTGGGGTTCTCGACCTCGTAGCGCGCGGCACTGGCCCACGGCTTGCCATCGAGAGTGACGGTCCATTCCCGGTCTGCGACATCGGTCGACGGGCTCATCATTGACTCCTCGTTTCCAGCAGAAGCGGTTTCTGTGTTCCAGAGGAGCATGCCCACCCTCTGGGACGGGAGGATGGTCCTCGCAGCCGCGACGCATCGCCTCCTCCTCCGAGCGCGGCCGCGAAGGCCTTCCTCGGGCCCACTTGACGTAAGGCGCGCGTGTGTGGCAGAATCAATTTCTGCACATCAGAAACTATGCCTCGGCCTGCTTCGACGTGCGACGTCGGAGCGGTGTCGAAGCATTACACTACGGATAGGCGCGACGATGAGCACTTCCAGCATGACGATCTACGACGAGATCCGTCGCGGAATGATACCGGCGTACATCTACAACGACGCGGAGATCTTCGCGCGCGAACGAAAGAACCTTTTCAGCCGCGCCTGGCTGTTCGTGGGCCACGAGTCCGAGATTCCTCAGGCCGGCGACTACGTCGTCCGGCGAATACTCGACGACTCGTTCATCATCGTCCGCGACGAGAAGGGTGAGATCCGCGCCCACTTCAACATGTGCCTGCATCGCGGCATGCAGGTCTGCCGGGCCGAGATGGGGAACGCCTCGCACTTCCGCTGCCCGTACCACGGGTGGTCCTACCGCAACGACGGACGCATCGTCGGACTCCCCTTCCACGAGGAGGCCTACGGCGGCGAGGCCGGGTTCAGCCGAAAGGGCGCACGGCTCCTGCCGGCGCCGAACCTCGGTATGTACAACGGCCTGATCTTCATCAGCATGGACCCGGATGCGCCGAGCCTCGAGGACTACATCGGCGACTTCAAGTTCTATCTCGACTACTACACCCGGCAGAGCCCCAGCGGCATCGAGCTCCGGGGCCCGCAGCGGTGGCGCGTCAAGGCGAACTGGAAGATCGGCGCCGAGAACTTCGCCGGCGACATGTACCACACGCCCCAGACGCACACCTCGGTCGTCGAGATCGGGCTGTTCCGCGAGCCGAAGGCCGAGAAGCGCAAGGACGGCAACACATACTGGGCCGGCAACGGAGGCGGCACGACCTACAAGCTCCCGCCGGGCACGCTCGAGGAGCGGCTGCGGTACGTCGGCTACCCGGACGAGATGGTCGAGCGGATGAAGGCGACCTGGTCTCAGGAGCAGCTCGATGTCATCGGCCGCGACGGGTTCATGATCTCCGCGGCCTCGCTCTTCCCGAACATGTCCTTCGTCCACAACTGGCCCAAGGTCGAGGAGGGTTCGGACGAGGACGTGCTCCCGTTCATCTCCATCCGGACGTGGCTTCCGATCAGCGAGGACGAGACCGAGGTGTACTCCTGGTTCGCGGTCGACGCTGAGGCTCCGGAGGAGTTCAAGGCACTGTCGTACAAGGCCTACCTGATGTGCTTCGGGTCGACGGGCATGTTCGAGCAGGACGACGTGGAGAACTGGGTCTCGCTCACGAACACGGCGAAGGGATCAATGGCGCGGCGCCTGCTCCTGAACAGCCGCATGGGCATCCTCAAGGATGGATCGCCGGTCGTCGAGCCGCTCGGCCCCGACCAGTTCGCCGGCCCCGGCGTCGCGCACGTGGGCTACGGCGAGTACAACCAGCGCCATCTGCTCCACCGCTGGGCGGACTACCTGGAGTCGGAGTACGAGGGCGTCGACTTCCGTGCCCTGTCGATCGGCGGCGAGCCGCCACTGGATGTCGAGCCCCGACCTGCGGGCATCACGAACAATGGTCAGAAGGTGGTCCGATGATCGAGGAGACCGGCAAGGCAGTTTCCGAAGTCTCCCGGCTTCGCAAGTCGTCAACCCTCGCCGACCGGGTGGGCTCGTCCCTGCCCTTCACGAGCGAGCTGCACGCCACGATCCATCGCTGGCTCGTCGAAGAGGCCTACACTCTCGACCAGCAGCGGTATGAGAGCTGGCTGGACATGCTGACGGAAGACATCCACTACGTCATGCCCGTCCGCGTGACCACCGCACTCGGCACGCCCTTCAGCACGTCCCCCGGGATGGCGCACTGGGACGAGAACAAGTACTCGCTCAGCCGGCGCGTCGCACGGTTCCTTACCGAGCATGCCTGGACCGAGGACCCTCCGTCCCGGCTGCGTCACTTCGTGACCAACGTGCGGGTGTTCGAGACCGACGTGCCCGGCGAGGTGCTCGCCGACTCCGCGATGCTGCTGTTCCGCAGCCGAGGAGACGTGAACGAGCCGTCGATCATCTCCGCCCACCGGGAGGATGTGTTCCGTGACGTCGGAGGCGAGTACAAGCTCGCGCGCCGCGTCATCCTCGTCGACGAGTCGGTGCTGCGCACCCAGAACCTGGCGATCTTCCTGTGACCCTGGAGTGGGAAGGCGCCGACGTCGATCGGGCCGCCGCGATCGCCGCCGCCGAGGAGCGCGCACGTTTGGTCGCGCGCACCGTCGGCGAGCCGCTCACGATCGCCAACGAGTTCTCTGAGATCACGGTGAGCCGGGTCGAGACCCGCAACGGGACGCGTCTGCTCATCGACTCTCCGAAATCCGGACAATGGATCGCACTCGACCCGCTCGAGCTGGAGGCGCTCACCTGGCAGACCGTCCAGACGTTCTCAGCGATGATCGGGTCGCCGTACGCGCCCATGTTCCCCGACCCCGACCCATCATCAACGAGGAATGACCATGGCCACGGTGAAGGCTGACCTCTCCCTCTGCCAGGGCTACGCGAACTGCGTCGTGGCCGCGGGAGACTACTTCGACATCGACGACGACGGCAAGGTCGTGCTCTTGCAGCTCGAGGTGCCGGACGCGGAGCGCACTCGCGTCGAGGAAGCCGCCCGAAGCTGCCCGGTCTCGGCGCTGTCTGTCGAGGGTTGAGCCGATTCGCATGTCTCACGTCGTCGTCGTCGGTGCTTCCGTCGCCGGAGTCAAGCTCGTACAGAATCTTCGTTCGGAGGGGTTCACCGGCGCGATCACGCTGGTGGACCAGGAGAGCCATCCCCTCTACGACCGTCCCCCGCTGTCGAAGAAGTACCTCAGCGGCGCCGCATCCGACCCGGAGATCGCGCTGACGACGGCGGAAGCGCTCGAAGGCCTGCGGGTCGAGACCCGTTTCGGCGTCGCCGCGACCGAGCTGGATCCTGCCGGCAAGACGCTGACGCTCGCCGACGGCAGCGAGCTGACCTACGACATCCTCGTCATCGCGACGGGTGCCCGAGCTCGCCGAACCCCGTGGGCTTCCACTCCCGGCGTCCACGTGCTGCGTACCCGCGCCGATGCCGACGAGCTGCGCAAGGAGCTCGTTCCGGGCCGCCACCTCGCGGTGGTCGGCGCCGGATTCATCGGCGCCGAGGCGGCCGCCACAGCGCTTGCGGCCGGTGTCAAGGTCACCATCATCGAACCGATCGGTGCTCCGATGGGCCGGGCGATGAATATGGAAGTGGGCGGTATCTTCGCGGAGAAGTACCGCAGGGAGGGTGCTGAGCTACGCTTCGGCGTCTCCGTCGAGAACGTCGAGCGCACGGGTGACCGCGTCCAGGTCACGCTCACCGATGGCGCGACGCTGGATGTCGACGCTGTCCTGCTCGGTATCGGAGCGGTCGTCAACACGGAGTGGCTCGAGTCGTCGGGCCTCGCGCTGGATAACGGTGTCGTCTGCGAAGGCACGCTTGCCGCCGTCGGCGTCTCCCACGTGTATGCGATCGGCGACGTGGCACGATTCATGAACCGACGGCATCCCGACCCGATCCGGTTGGAGCACTGGACGAGCGCGACGGATCAGGCGCTGATTGTCGCGCATAACATCGCTCACCCGGATGACCTGCGCAGCTACGACCCGACGGAGTATGTGTGGAGCGACCAGTACGACTGGAAGATCCAGATCGTCGGGCATACCGGATCTGATCACTGGACGATGGTGGGCGACCCTGCGCAGGACCGCTTCGCCGTCGTGTACGGCGAGAGCCAAGGGCAGGCCGAAGGTGCCGTCATCGTGAACTGGCCGCGTGCCCTCGTCGACGCCCGCCGCTCGGTCGCCTCGCGAGCGAAGGCGGACGAGCTGATACATCGGCTGCGCGCCCTCCTCGAGCCCTCGAGCACGGCTCCGGCGAAGGCGGCCGCCCGATGAGAGCTGACGACACCACCCTCCCCCTCCTGCACGGTCACCGCATCCCGCGAATCGGGGTGGGCACGTGGCCACTCACGGGAGACGAGTGCGCAACGATGGTCGAGAAGGCGGTCGGCTACGGTTACCGCCTGTTCGATACGGCGTACAAGTACGCGAATGAGGAGGCCGTCGGTGCCGGTCTGCGTGCATCGGGCATCCCTCGTGACGAGGTCTTCATCACGAGCAAGTTCAACAAGGAGGACCACAGCGTCGAGGGAGTGCAGCGCGCGTACGACCGATCGCTGAAGACCCTTCGCGTCGACTACCTCGATCTGTTCCTGATCCATTGGCCGGTTCCGGCCCTCGACCGATACGTCGAAGCGTGGAAGGGTCTGGTGAGACTGCTCGAAGAGGGACGAGTGAAGGCGATCGGCGTCTCCAACTTCAAGTCTCACCACCTTCAGCGCGTCGTCGACGCGACCGGTGTCGTCCCCGACGTCGATCAGATCCAGCTCAGCGTCGACATCGCCCGTGTCGAACAGCGCAGCTTCCAGCGCGCTCACGGCATCCTGACCGAGGCGTGGAGCCCGCTCGGACGCGGAGGAGCCCTGCTGTCCGATCCCGCGGTGACCGCGATCGCGTCGAAGTATGACAAGTCGCCCGCACAGGTCCTACTGCGCTGGCACATCGAGGAAGGGATCGTTCCCCTCCCGCGCGCCGGCGATGAGAAGCATCTCGCGCAGAACATCGACGTCTTCGATTTCACGCTCAGCTCGGAGGATATGGCGACGCTGAGTGGGCTGGATCAAGGCGAAGAAGCCGCCCGCGACCCGGACGATCCGGCCAACGGGCACTGAGGCCCACGGCGGCGGGTCGGTCGCTCCCGCAGCCACGCTCATCAGCGGCGTGTTCGCGTGCGCAGCGCATCCATGGGCGCTACGACGACCCGGGCCGGTTCACCCCAACAGTTCGGCGAGGCGGATCGCGGCGTCCTGCAGTGACCGCGCTAGGGACTTGACCTTGCCCGGCGGTAACCGCTGCACGGGCGCGGAGGCGTTGATCGCCAGTCGCAGTCCCGACGAGACGTGGACCGGGACCGCGACGCTCGCCACGCCGTCCTCGCTTTCCTGCCGATTCACGGCATAACCGTCCAGTCGTGTCCGAACCAGTTCGGCGACGAGTTCGTCTCGGGAACGTATGGAGTTCGGTGTGACGATCTCGAGCTGCTCGTCCGGGTACAGCCGGAAGAGCTGCTCGTCGCTCAGCTCGGCAAGCAGCGCCTTGCCGGTCGAGGTGCAATGCGCCGGCAGGGTCTTGCCCAGTCTCGAAACCACGCGCACGGCCACATCGGGCTCGGCAACGGCGAGGAATCGGACATGGTTGCCCTCGAGCGTGCCCAGGTGGCAGGTCTCACCGAGGGCGGCGCTGAGGTCCTCGAGGATCGGCTGCGCCAGTCTCGGGACATCCATCCTGCGCAGCACCGAGAAGGCCACCGTCGTCAGCGCCGGGCCAGGGCCGTAAGCCTTGGTCACCGGGTTCTGCCGCACGAAGCCGCGCCATGCCAGCATCGCGAGAAGTCGGTGCGCGGTCGAGGTCGCCACCCCGAGGAGGGCACCGGCGTCCGTGAGCCGCAGCTCGTGCTCCTCACCCAGCAGCAGGATCAGCTTCAGCGCGTTGTCGACCGACTCGATCGGATACTGGGGTGGATCGCCCGGCGACCCGAGCTGTCGATTCTGCACGGCAGAAAGCTTACTTGCAACGTGGGCGCGCTCCTCCTGCACCGCGCGCTCCGATGCCGACCCGACAGGCGGGAGGATCGTCTCCGCGGTGCCACTGCAGCCCGTGCCACCCCACGCCGCCCGCGTGGCTCCCTGTGACGGCCCCGACGGCCCAGGCGCTCTACGGTCGGAGCAGGACCTTCAGGCTGCTGGACGCGTCGCGGGACTGCTCGAAGGCGGCGGCGGCATCGTCGAAGGCGAACTCGTGGGTCGCCAGCGGCGACAGATCGATCCCCTGGGCGTCGGACGCCTGACGATCGACTCGAGGACGGCCTCGTACTCGCGATGAGCGATGGCGAACGACTGCGGGTGCCACAACTGATAGATGTGTAAGCAGCGTTCCGGGTAGGAGTCCACTACCCGCCCCAACGGGATGTCTGCACGCGCGACGCAGCAGCGGAGGAACGCGTGGTGCGCCACCAGCCAGGCGTCCATGTCACCGACTGCCAGCGCCGCATCCATTAGCGTCCCGTACTCGCGCGAAGCGCCGATCTCGGAGCGCAGCATCCGTCCACCGTCCGGCGCGCGCCTAAGGACTCCAGCTGAAGCCGGACACCGTAGAGCTGGTCGACCTCTTCTACGTCCGGGTGATACACCGTCGCTCGGCGATGGTATCGGCCTCGTTTGAGCCTTTCTTCCCGCAGCAAGCGAAACGCCTCGTGCAAATGACCTCCCCGTCGATCCAGGTCTTTCAACTTTCCATCCTGCGTGAGGCGGCAGTGGCGGTGACACTCCACTGCTCGGAAGAGCACTATTTCGCGCTATTGATCCGGACCCCGATGGTCGGAAGCTGTTCAGTGCCGCGTCATCGGCGCAATACGCTGGGAGACGGGGCTTCCTCTGCCCCGGGAGGACACCATGCAACCAGATAACCTCACGGTCACGGCTCGGGTGGCGCGCACAGCCGTCCCCGGGCGGCTGGACGATCTCACCGAGTGGGCGCATGGTTTCACCGGCCGGGCCCAGTCGTTCCCCGGCTACCGGGAGTCGAAGGTCCGAGTCTCGGAACGGCACCGGCGCCAGGTTGTCGTCGAGATCACGTTCGCTTCCCCCCATGACCTCATCCGGTGGGAGGACAGTAAGGAGCGGCAGGCGCACCTGCAACAGGCCGTGCCGCTCACGATCGGGCAGGCCCGTCCACTGACTCCGGACGCCCTCACCGGTGCAATCCCGACGGCCGGTCCCGCGCGCCCGCGGTGGTGGACGGCGATTTTAGTGTGGATCGCGCTGGTACCGCCTGCCATGTTCAACGCCTACTTCATCGCTCCGCTCCTGACCGGCCTGCCGCCGTACCTCCAGATCCTATGTACGACGCCACTGACCGTCGCGTGCGTCATCTGGGTGATGTTGCCTCTATTGCACGCGCTCGAGGAGAGCATCCGCCACTGGCTCGCGTGGCGGCGCGGGCGCTGAGCGTCTGCCCCATTAGGCGCTGTCGCGGCGGGCAAAGCCCTCTCCGCTCCCTCTTGTCAATCTTGCCTACCTTGGTGAGGGGCATGTCGTCGACGGCGATCAGCCGCTCGGGGTGCTTATGCTTAGCCACCCCGGCGGACTCCATGGCGGCGCGGATCCGTTCGAGCCCGAGCGGGCCGCCCTCCTTGAGACTCACGTAGACGCATACCCGCTCGCTGAACACGGGGTCGAGCATCGCGACGGCGGCCGCTAGACGCTATGGGGTGTTGAGCCTGGGGCCCCCGCTCGCATAGACCGTGGGTTGCGAGCCCGGTGTCGCGGGCTTGCCGAGCCACATATGTGAGGGAGGCCCCAGTTGATTTCTGAGCGTACGAGCGTTGGGCTGGATGTGCACGCGCGCAGCACAGTCGCGGCCGCGATCGATGAGCGCAGCGGTGAGCTCATCCAGCGGCGCATGGGTGCGGGGACGGAGGAGATCGTCGCGTGGGTGACGAGTCTGCCCGGCCCGGTCGCGGCGACCTACGAAGCCGGCCCGACCGGGTTCGGACTGGCCCGTGCGTTGACAGCCGCGGGAGTGCGGGCGGTGGTCGCAGCTCCCTCGAAACTGCAGCGCCCCGTCGGGGACAGGGTCAAAACGGACATGCGCGACGCGGTCCATCTGGCCCGGCTGCTGCGGCTGGGCGAGATCGTGGAGGTGACCGTTCCGAGCGTTCAGGCCGAAGCGGCGCGGGACCTGGTGCGTGCCCGCGAAGATGCCCGCGGGGATCTGATGTCGGCGCGTCACCGAGTGAGCAAGCTGCTGCTGCGGCAGGGCATCCAGTACGCGGGCGGGAAGGCATGGACCGTCGCGCACGACACGTGGCTGCGCCAGCAGCGGTTCGAGCTGACCGGGTTGCAGGCCGCATTCGATGCTGCCTATGACGCGATGGTCCAGGCCGTCGACCGACGCGACCGGCTCGACACGGCGATCAAGGAGATGGCCGCTGACAGCGAGTTCACGGCGGTCGTGGACCGGCTCTGCTGCCTGAGGGGCGTCTCGACGCTGACCGGGTTCGCTCTCGCCGTCGAGGTCGGCGACTGGTCGCGCCTGGACGGGCACCGCATCGGCGCCTACGTCGGTCTGACGCCGTCGGAGTCCTCGTCCGGGGCGTCGCGGGCGTTGGGCGGGATCACCAAGACCGGCAACGGCCACGCCCGCCGGCTGCTGATCGAAGCGGCCTGGCACCACCGTCCCGCCTACCGGCCGTCGTCGCCGATCATGCGCGCCCGCTGGGACCGGGCCAGCGCCGCCGCGCGCGCTCGAGGACACGCGGGAAACCAGCGCCTTCACCACCGCTGGCAGACGTTCCAGGCCCGCGGGAAGCGCACCGTCGTCGCCAACGCCGCGATCGCCCGCGAACTGGCCGGCTGGTGCTGGTCCCTGGCCGTCATGACCTGACAGCACCTTCGAGTTTCCGGTCGTCGATGGTGGTGACGGCAGCGTCCGGGCGACTCGCGACGCGCCCTATGAGCAACCCGCAGGTCGGGTCACGCTCGATCTCTAGACTCGCGTGACCGCCCCGCCGAACAAGCCGTCATGCGGTAACCAACCCGCGGATATCAGAGTGACAACGCGTCGAACATGACACGCGCGTCACCACCCGGGACGACCGGAACGAGCGGACGCCGTCGCCGACGGGCACGGCGTCCGCTCACCCCTGCACTTGACAAGACCCCACCCCATATCAGGGCGTGTTGATCAAGAAGGTGCGGGGTGGCCAGCCGCCGTGAGTTGCGCGGGAGAATGGGCGTGTGAAGATCCAGGTGCTGCATATCGAGGATTGCCCGAATTGGCAGGAGGCGGGCGATCGAGTACGGCTGGTGCTCGACTCGATCGGACGGGGCGATGTTCCGGTGGAGTTCGTGTTGATCCGCACCGAGGCTGAGGCGGTGAGCTCTGGTTTCGCGGGCTCGCCCACGATTCTTCTGGACGGTCAGGACTTGTTCCCGTCCCAGGGGAACACTGCCGACTTGGCGTGCAGGGTCTATCTGACCGAGCGCGGCTTTGCGGGTGCGCCGACGGTGGGACAGCTTGAGCGCACGCTGCAGGAGCGCGAAGCGCTCAGCGGAGATCGGTCTTGATCCAGATCAGCGCCGCGGCGAGGCTGACGGCGGCTCGGTAGTTGCGGGCGAGTTTGTCCGAGCGCATCGCGATGCCGCGCCACTGCTTGAGACGGTTGAAGCAGCGTTCTACGACGTTGCGTCCCTTGTAGCGTTCCTTCTGCTTGTCGCCGAAAGCGATCGGCCGGCCCGGCTTCTTGCGGCGGTGCGCGATCTGGTCGTCCCGCTCGGGGATGGTCGCCGCGATCCTCCGGTCGCGGAGCCAGGCGCGGTTCGCCCTTGAGGGGTACCCCTTGTCGGCGAGCACCCGGTCGGGGTGGGTGCGGGGGCGGCCCTTCCCGTCGCGGGGAACGCGGATGTTCTCCAGCACCGCGCTCATCATCGTGGTGTCGTTGATGTTCCCGGCGGTGATCATCATGCTCAGCGGCCGGCCGCGGCCGTCGCAGACCAGGTGCAGTTTGGTCGTCAGCCCGCCGCGGGAGCGTCCGATCCCGTGATCAGGCGGCTCGGACCACGGATTCTTGTGATTCGGCACAGCCCCCTGTGTCCCGGGCGAGGGTCGCGCCGTGCTGATGCACGCGCGCGATCGTGGAGTCGATCGAGACGACCCAGTCGATTTCCCCAGCGGCGTCGGCCTGCTTCTGCACCTCGGTGAGCAGCTTCTGCCAGGTGCCGTCCCCGGCCCACCGGTTGAACCGCTTGTAGATCGAGTTCCACTTCCCGAACCGTTCCGGAACGTCACGCCACGGCGCACCGGTCCGGTACTTCCACGCCATCCCCTCGATAGCGAGCCGGTGATCCGTCCACGGCCGCGACCGACCGGTCACCGTCGGCATCAACGGCTCCATCACGGCCCACACCTCGTCAGAGATCTCCTGTCGCGTCACCGTTCAAGACTCACCCACCGAGGAGCGGAACCTCTTGATCAACACGCCCTGATATGGGGTGGGGTGTTGTCAAGTGGCAGGGGTGAGCGGACGCCGTGCCCGTCGGCGACGGCGTCCGCTCGTTCCGGTCGTCCCGGGTGGTGACGCGCGTGTCATGTTCGACGCGTTGTCACTCTGATATCCGCGGGTTGGTTACCGCATGACGGCTTGTTCGGCGGGGCGGTCACGCGAGTCTAGAGATCGAGCGTGGCCCGCTGGGCGGGTTGCTCATAGGGCGTGTCGCGAGTCGCCCGGACGCTGCCGTCACCACCATCGACGACCGGAAACTCGAAGGTGCTGTCAGGTCATGACGGCCAGGGACCAGCACCAGCCGGCCAGTTCGCGGGCGATCGCGGCGTTGGCGACGACGGTGCGCTTCCCGCGGGCCTGGAACGTCTGCCAGCGGTGGTGAAGGCGCTGGTTGCCTGCGTGTCCTCGGGCTCGCGCGGCGGCGCTGGCCCGGTCCCAGCGGGCGCGCATGATCGGCGACGACGGCCGGTAGGCGGGACGGTGGTGCCAGGCGGCTTCGATCAGCAGCCGGCGGGCGTGGCCGTTGCCGGTCTTGGTGATCCCGCCCAACGCCCGCGACGCCCCGGACGAGGACTCCGACGGCGTCAGACCGACGTAGGCGCCGATGCGGTGCCCGTCCAGGCGCGACCAGTCGCCGACCTCGACGGCGAGAGCGAACCCGGTCAGCGTCGAGACGCCCCTCAGGCAGCAGAGCCGGTCCACGACCGCCGTGAACTCGCTGTCAGCGGCCATCTCCTTGATCGCCGTGTCGAGCCGGTCGCGTCGGTCGACGGCCTGGACCATCGCGTCATAGGCAGCATCGAATGCGGCCTGCAGCCCGGTCAGCTCGAACCGCTGCTGGCGCAGCCACGTGTCGTGCGCGACCGTCCACGCCTTCCCGCCCGAGTACTGGATACCCTGTCGCAGCAACAGCTTGCTGACCCGGTGACGGGCGGACATCAGATCACCGCGGGCATCCTCACGGGCGCGCACCAGATCCCTGGCGGCCTCGGATTCGACACTCGGGACGACCACCTCGACGATCTCCCCGAGGCGCAGGAGGCGTGCCAGGTGCACCGCGTCACGCGCGTCGGTTTTCACCCGGTCTCCGACCGGTCGTTGCAGCTTCGACGGGGCAGCGACCACGCATCGCACTCCCGCGGCCGTCAACGCGCGAGCCAGTCCGAACCCTGTCGGGCCGGCCTCGTACGTCGCCGCGACCGGGCCATGCAGGCCCGTCACCCACGCGACGATCTCCTCGGTGCTGGAGCCCATGCGCCGCTGCACGAGCTCCCCGGTTCTCTCATCGATCGCGGCCGCGACAACGCTCCGCGCGTGCACATCCAGCCCGACACTCGTACGCTCAGATATCAACTGGGGCCTCCCTCACGTATGTGGCTCGGCAAGCCGGGTAACAACCGGCCCGCAACCCACGGTCTACGCGGGCGGGGGCCCCAGGCTCAACACCCCATAGCGTCTAGATCGAAGCTGTCATAGCGGTAGACGAGGTCCTCCACCTCTTCGCACGAAATCTTCTCGCTGCCTCGGTTGATCATGTCGAGATGTAGCCATCCTCGGTGAAGGACCGCGCGTTCGTCTCAGGTGCGCGGTAGCATCCGCGCGGGGTGTAGCGGATCGGTTTCCTGCTCGAGCATAGATCGACGGCTCATCAGATGCCTCCAGAGTTCTTTTCGTCGGTTATGTCGGTGTGGTGATCAGCGGCGGCGCTGGCGCTTGCCGCCCCAGAACGCGCGGACTGCCATGGTGATCGCTTCGTCTTTGGTGAGGCGATCACCACGGGCCGCGGCTTCGTCGCGTGCCTGGTTGATGTACTCGAAGACGTCCGGAGGTAGTCGGAAGGTCGCGGGGTGTTTTTCGATGCGCTGGACATTGTACGGGCCGCGCTTCTTGCCGGTGCGGGGCGACGTGTCACACCCCAATCAGGGCGGCTTCGACGTCGTCATCGGCAACCCACCCTACGTCAACCGGCGCGAGCTCAGCTACCGCATCACCGGCTTCGAGACAGACAACGTCGACGACATCTACGCCTCCTGCTGCGAGCGCTCGGCGCAGATCACGCGCCCGGATGGCCGGCTCAGCCTGATCGTTCCCATCCGCAGCCAGTTCGCCGATCGCGACGAGTCACTGCGGAAGTTCTACGAGCGGCGGTTCGATGCGATCTGGGTGAGCACCTTCCAGGAACGCCCGGCTGCCCTGTTCCAGGTGAAGGTGCGCAGCACGATCATCACCGCCGCCGGGTATGGCAGCGTCTCCGAGCTGCACACGACGCTCACCCACAGCTGGATCGAGGCGTTCCGTCCGCATCTGATGGCGACACTGCGGTATTCGCTTCGGCCCGCCGGCTCGCGGACCCCGAACTGGATGCGCGCCAGCAGCGACGCGATGTTCGAGCTGATCGACACGCTGCTTGCGAAGGGCACGATCTCCTCGACGCCGCTTGTCCGTGTGAGCGACTACTCCGTCGGTTTCAAGAAGACCGCCACGTACTTCCTGAGCACGTACACGGTGCCGCCGGTCACCTACGACAAGACCACGCACGCCACGGTGCCCCTCAACGAGGGGAAGCTGTTCGTTCAGAACCGGAAGGACCAGCTCGCGGCCAGCGCGATCGCGGCGTCGCGGCTGGCGTTCCTGTGGTGGACGTTCACGGGCGACTGCTTCAACGTCACCAAGGGCACGATGTCGCAGATCCCATTCTCCCCGCACGCTTACGGGCAGGACACGTTCGATGCTCTGGTGGAGCTCGGCGAGAGGATCGAGGAGGCGCTGCCGGCCGTGCGCTCCTGGGATCTCAACTCCGGGAAGTACGTGGGCGGGTACGCGATCCCCGAACTGCGTCATCTCACCGGTCAGGCCGACGAGATCATGCTGGAGGCGATCGGCCGCATCGATCTGCTGCCGGAGATCCAGTACGCCCACGCCCGGATGTACAAGAGCACCGGGATTTCCGCGACGACACTGCGAAAGTTGCCGTTCGAGGTCGAGGTGTGACGCGCGACATCCGCACGGGTCCTTTGCCCTCGAGCGACTGCGATCGTTCGTCCGGGTCAGGATCCTCTGAGTGATGGATATGACAGGTAGGCGCTACCGGATGAGTTGACCCATCTCCCAGTCGCCGAGAGGGATCGTCCGACAAGTTCTGTCAGCGGTCCAAGCGGGACGGTGGCGGTCAGGTTGATCATCGCCGCACAGCATAGAACGCGTTCTCGAACTCGATGGGCGGGACGACACACCGACAGCGGTGGGGTGCCTACCCTTCTCAGGCGGAGTCACGGAGCGAGGTGACAAGCTCCGCGGGGAGGGCAAAGACCTTCTCGAGCAACGGGAGAAGGTCCCGGACTGCCTCGAGGTGCTGCTCTTCGGTCAGATCGTCGATCGCCGGAGGCTCGTCGCCAGTCCAGCCGATCGCTTCCGCCACGATCGTCAGGGACCAGGAGTCCCACCTGAGCCGCCCCTCGGATCGCAGCTGCTCCCGGAACTGACCGAGCACGCCCACGGGCTGAAACGCATTGCGATCGCGCGCGAGCTCGTCGCGAACGTACAACATCGCCGTTTCGAAACCGAGCAGGAACGTGTGCACTCGCTCGAACGTGACGGGCTGCCCGATATACATTCCGGATCGCTTCACGAATGCCTCGGCGATCGAGTAGACCGGCAACTCGGCCGGCCCGTTAGTTTCACTCATCTCGACTTCCCTGCCAGCAGCTCAGGAGACGGTCATTACCCGCGGCGCCGTTTGCGGCCCCAGTAGGCGCGAAGCGCAACGGTGACGATCTCGTCCTTGGTGAGGCGGTCGCCGCGGCTGGCTGCATCCTGCTTGGCCCAGTCCATCAGTTCAAGCGCGTCGTCGGGGAGACGGATCGAGACGGGCTTCTTCTGGACGTAGACGACGTTGTAGGGCCCCCGCTTCTTCTTCGCCGGCGGTGGCGTCTCCGCCTCGGCCGACTCAGGAGGCGTCGCGCTCGCCGCTGCCGGCTTCTGGCTTGCGCGAGGTGCGCGTGCGGGTGCTTCGGACGTCGCTGCCTGGTCGACGTCGCTGGTGACTTCCTCAGCGGGGGGCGCGGCCTTGCGTGCGCGGGGCTTCGCTGCAGCTGTGGGCTTCTTCGGGGCGGCCATGGTCACTGACCACCTCCTCGGTTTCCACGGCGGCGAGCGCGGCGCTCCTCGATGCGCCGCTTCTCTTCCATGCTGATGAGCTCCGCCGGCGACAGCGAGCGGGGGCGGCGAGTGCGGCCGCGCTCGGCCTGCCTCTGGTACTCGGTCGTCTTGGCCGTGCTGACGACGTTGAGGGTGACGCCGGTGATGGTGTCGCGGCTGGTGTCGAGGTTCACGTATCGGTTCTTCGACTCTTCGCGGAACCAGCCGAGGGCGTCGCCGCCGTTCTCGTGGATGCGCTTGAGCATCGTCGAGGCGTTGTACGAGTTGACCTCCATCACGCGGCCGTTGGAGAAGGTCAGGTGGGCGGTGATCTGCTTCTGCTTGTCGTGGGACTGGCCCTTGGCGGCGTTGCGGACCTGCTTGATCAGTTCGGCGTTCGCCTGCTCGCGGCCCTTCGCGGTGCGGCCCTTGGGGATGCGCATCTCGATGTACCGGTCGCCCCCGGTGGCGTATGCCACGTCGACGCGCAGCCGACCACCCTGGCGACCCTCAACGTAGGTGCCGCTGAGGTCTTCGGGGATGACGGGCTTGGCGCCGGCCTTGCCTCGCACGGGGGCGATCGAGCCGTCCTTGCGCCGGCGCCGCGGCGGGACGTGGGTGAGGCGTCCGGTGTCAGCGAGCTCCTGGAGCGCCTGGCGGTAGAGGGCGCCGCTGGTTTCGCCGTTGAGGATCTTGCGGACCATTCGAGGCGAGCGGTGCAGCTCCTCGGCGATCTCGGCCGTGCTGATGCCCTTGCGCCGCAGATCGCGGATGAGGTCTTGGGCGGTGCGCTGCTGGTCAGCCATCAGCCCTTCTCCTCTGCCTGCTCGAGCGCCTTGGCGATGCCGGCCCGCTCGGCACGTGCTTTCAGCGCGTCACGCTGCCGCAGCGTCTCCGGCGTGATGAAGGATCCGTTGAGGTAGCCCTGCAGGCGCAGGCGCCCGGTCTTGCCGTCGTCGCCGCCGCCGATGAACCGGTCCGGCAGGGACCACGCCGGCAGCTTGGTCGTGTAGATCGCATCACCCTGGATGCCGATGAGCGTCGAGGGGTCGACCGTGAGAGCACCGGAGGTGTAGCCGCCGAGGGAGCTGGGGCCGTGGAGGACGCGAGCGCGTGCGCGACCCCAGACCTGGGCGGCGAGCTCCGGGTGGTAGAAGCTTCGGGTGCGGTCGTTCGGGCGCGACGGGATGCGATAGATCCAGAGGTTGCCCTGTCGCAGCATCTTGGCCCTGTACTCGGGCGGGACGTCATCGGGCGACGCGGCGACGCGGGTCTCGTCGCGGCCCGCGGCGGCGAATGCACCGATCGAGTGCAGCATGATGTTCCGCAGCGCGGCGAGCACAGCGCGGCGCAGGTCCGGGTGCATCTCGTCCTGCAGCTGGACTCGCTCGCGGGCGCGCGTCATGCGCTCGGTGAAGGTGTCTAGAGGCTTGGCCTTGCGGAACACCACGGCCTCGTGAGGGCGGATCTCCCACCCGTGCTTGAGGGCGACGTGGATCTCGCTGCCGTCGGCCCAGGTGTCGTGCACCGCTCCGGGCCGGTTCGGATAGAACCAGCCTTCGCGAACGTCCAGGTGCTTCACACCGAGCAGGCCAACGTGGTTCCAGCCCTGAGGGACGCGGAACCGCACGTGGAAGCGGGCGCGCGCGTAGGGGTCTTGCTCGAGCAGCTCGTACGCGGCGGCCTGGTTCAGCCGGATCGCGGGGCCGATACCGAGCTCGCGCCCGACGCCGGCGAACATGAACCGGCCGTCGACGTAGGCGAACTCGCTGATCTTCTTCGTCTTGGCCGGGTCGATCAGCGGGACGCAGTCCTCGTGCTTGGCGAACGACTCCCCCGCGACCAGGTGGTCGTAGTGGTGCAGGCCCGAGGTGAAGTGGATCTCCTGGGCGATGTCGTCTTCGACCGGCACGGGGTTGATGTTCTTCGGCAGCGACAGCGCCCACAGGTTCGTTCCGGTGGCGGCAGGGCTGTTGAACAGGCGCGCGTTCTCGTCGGCGTGGCGAATGATCGACGCGGTGACGTTCCAGGCCAGACGAGCCTGGGCAGGGGTCAGCGGCCCGTCGCCGAACCACTCCTCCGCGGTGCGGACTTCGATCTTGAAGCCGGTGACCGCGTGCTCGAACCGACCGGTGGGCGGGCCGTTGTTGACCCAGTGGGCTCCGGGCTTCCAGTTCGGGGTCTGGACGTACAGCCAGTGCCGCACGCCAGGCGCAGGCTCGGGGCGCTTCCCGGTCAGCATGATGCGGTTAGCGCCGTACGAGGCAGCCGTGTCGAGCAGGTCCGTCAGGTTGGGGTTCTTGCGGCGCTCGCCGATGACGGGGCGAACGGGCGTGCCGGCGTCGGTGACGCCTTGCCCGGTGGTCTGGTCGACCCAGATCGTGGGCACGTCCTTCGGCGTCCACGGCTTGGGTCGGTAGTTCAGCTCGTCCATCTCACCCCCTCATTCGTCAGGTTATATTAGTCAAGAGTGCTTGAAAATTGCAATCAGATTTCGCAGTCGACGGGCGCTCCATGAAGGTCTGGCGGGGTCGCTAGGACGCGAGGCGGCCGCCGTAAGAGCGCCCGCGTCCGTGGTAGGACTTCTGCGCCTTCCGCAGCCCTTCCTCGGTCATCCCCAGCAGGAGGGCGATCTCTCGCTGGGTCAGCTCGGCCGCGCGCGCCTCGTCGACGACTTTGCCGCGGCGTTCGCGCAGCTCGTCCGCTTGCGCGAGCTGCTGGCCGATGCGACGGAGCTCCTCACGGATGGCGTCCGCGTCCTTGTTAGCCATGCGCCCCAGCATCCCCAACCAAGTTGGGTCTGGTTGCCGCGGCGCGCCGTAACCGCGAAAGTGGTTATATTCATCCAGCTGAGAGGAGCGCTGATGACCGGACGGCACCTCACCACGGCGGACGTCGCCGAGAAGCTCGGCGTGTCCGTCGTCGCGGTCTACAAGATGCGCTCCATCAGCAACAAGCTGCGCAGAGCCGGCCAGGAGGGTCCTCTGCTCCCCGAGCCGGTTGCCATAGAAGGCAACTCCCCGCTCTACGACGAGGCCGCGATCGACGCATTCGCGCAGGAGCGCGCGCGCAGGGCGCCCTCGCAGCGCGGCCGCCGGCCGCGACTGATGCCGGGACTGGCTCGCGATGCGGCTTTCGCGGAGCGGTTGCGGGCGGCGATCGCGGACGGGGCGGGGGCGCCCGAGGTTCCCACGCAGGCGGCTCTGATCGACCTGCTCGGCTTGAACGTCGTCACGTTCGGTGAGCGGATGCGAGGGCGCACCCGCTGGACCGACGCCGAGCTCGAGGTGATCAGACGCACCCTCGGTGTCGACACGACGGATGCGAACGAGGTCGTAGACCGCGCTCGCGCAGCCAAGCGTCAGGCGCGCGCGGCGAGATCCCACGCGGGTTCGTAGCGGCTTCACGACATGCTCCCGCTCTCGTCGCTGGCTTGCTGGGCAGCGCAGGTTGAGAGCGTGTCCACGAGCGCACCGCGGTCGGCTTCGTCGACCGCGAGGTGCCAGGTGTCGACGATCTCCGTGTAGCGGGCGACGTAGGTGCACACGTAGTCGGCGTTCGATGGCAGCCACAGGGCTGGCCCGTGGTCGTTCTTGGCCGCATTCGTGTTGCCATCGACGGCGACGATGTTGTCGAACGAGTTGGCGAACTGAATGCGCTGCTGCTCGGTCCACGCCCACGCGCCCCCGGCGTGCGCCGCCGAAAGGCTGACGATGTGGTCGATCTGGACGCCGGAGCTTCCCGGGGCTCCAGGGGCGGCGATCCGGTCGTGCTCGAACTCAATGCGTGTGCCCGTGTACGGATCGGGGTCGAGCACGCCGGAGAGCACCGTGCAACCGTCACGGACGACGTCCTGCAGCTGGACGGCGAGGAGATCGTCTCGCTGATCGCAGCCGTTCCCCTCGATGTCGATCCAGCGCTCGCCGAACATGGCCCGGCGATACTCGGGAATCTCCTCGGTTGGATCGATCAGCGGCAGCTCCTGCGCGACTGCGGCGAGCGCGGTGTAGTCGTAGGTCGGGTCCGGGGCGGGTGCCTGCGGGCGCGTCCATGTGTCGATCCAGGAAGTGATGCCCAGCTGGTGGGCGCCGAAGCCGAGCGCGAGAGCTGCGACCGCGGCGAGGGCTGTGCTGGCGCGGCGGGTGCGTCGGTTCACCTGCGCTCCTCGGCCTGTGCGGTCTCGGCTTGGTCGAGCAGCAGTATGGTTCGGGCGATCTGGGTGCGTGCCTCGTCGATGACCTCGAGGGTTTCGTCGTCGGCGTCGAGCTCTGAGAGTGCGTGGCTCTGGCGGCGGAGCTGGTCGCCGAGGTGGAACATGCCGGCACTGAGGAGGACCTCGTCGAGCGCGGCCGCGCGGGCGCCTTGGTGGTCGGCGCTGACGGCGAGGTCGTCGATGATCTCGATGAGGGTTGCGCGGGATCCCATCGTTGGGTCCTCTCCTGGAGTGAGCTCGCGGAGCGCTTCACGGTTGAGCAGCGTCTGGAAGAGCCTGTGCATCCGTTGGGTGAGGGGGCGGCCGTCGCGGCGGGTGCAGTTGAGCGCGAACTCGCGGAAGCTCCATCGGACGGTGACGGGTGTGCCGGTCTGGATGGTCATGGCTTCCTGGAGGCGCACAGCGATGTCGATCATCAGTGCTCCTCGGTTCGGCCCAGGTGGGGGATCTGCTTGAGGTGGGCGCCGCGGCCGTTGCCGAGCTGGGGGGAGATCGCGCAGCTGGGCAGGTGCACTCTCGCGTTCGGCCCGTGGCCTGCTGCCGCGTGGGGTGTGGGCTGCCGCGTTGGCCGGGTGTGCCGGGCGCCTCGCTGAGTCAGCGGGAGGGGGGTGAAGCGCAGCGACAGGGCCCAGCGATGGCCGCCGAGCGCGCGGACGACCCGCAGCCACTCTCCCTCTTTGGTGGGGTCGATGGTGAAGGTGTTCGGCTGGTCAGACATCTGCGGCTTCTTTCGGTGCGAAGGGGCTGTTCTTGGCGTCGCGGAGCATCTGCCGGGTGATCGGCTCGGTCTCCTCGAGCGAGGCGAGCGAGAAGTAGTGGCGGCGGGCGCGGGCCGCTTCGGTGCAGGTGAGCAGCTGGCGGTTGCCGTGGTTCGGGCATCCTCCCTTGCTGCGGCATCCGGCCAGGTAGCCGGCGGTGGTGCCGTGCAGGGCGGCTTCGAGGATGTCGAGCGTCTTGCTCATCAGGCGGCCTGCCGGAGTCCGAGGTCGTCACGGTCGCGGTCGATGGTGCGGACGTCGACGCCGAGCAGGTCGCTGAGCTGGGTGAGGCTGAGTCCGCGTTCGGTCCCGCGTCGGGTGGCTTCGAGGCGCTCGTCTCGGGTGAGGCGGACGTTCTGGCCGGCGAGAGCGAGCTCGATCGCGATCTCGTCGACCAGGGGTTCCTGCTCGACTGTGGGCGGTGCCGGGTCGGTGTCGATGTCGTCCCAGGCCAGCGGCGGCAGCCAGCCGTGCCGGCGTGCGACCGTGAGCGCGTAGGAGCGGCCGACCCGCTGCGCTCGGGTGTGGGTGGGGGGCTGCTGGTCCCAGAGCTCGTCGTAGAGCGCGGCGATGTCGTCGTGGACGCGGATGTCCACGTAGGCGCTTTCGAGTGCCTTGTTGACCTTCCAGCGCGGGTAGCCGAGTCGGCGTGCGATCTCGTGGTGGTTCCATCCGATCGCGGCCAGAGCCTGGAGGCGCCGCCGGGTGCCGCGGCCGTTGACTCGGCCCTGCGCGGCGAGAGTGCTGCTGTCGGGGGTGACTGCGAGGAGTTTGCGGGCGGTGGCGCCGGTGACGAACCGTGCCGTCTCGCTGTTGAGCAGGCGACGGACCGTGGCGCCGCCGACGCCGGCGCTGATGGCGATCCGTTCGGGGATCATCCCGGTGTCGACCAGTGCCTGCAGGTGCTGCCGGATCGGCTCGATGGGCTGGTGCGCGTCCTGGTATCGCCCGTAGGCCAGGAGACGGTAGCGGTCGCGGCGGCGGCGCGCGTTGCCGTCCATGCAGGCGCGGCACCCGCAGAGGTGGACGACGTAGCAGGTGGAGGTCAGCCCGTGCTTGTGGTCCGGCGGGCAGGTGTGGGTCCGCATCTTCTCCTCCTCACAGATGGTTATATTCCCGAATATAACCCGTTCCCGAGGGTTTGGAACCCCCTCACTGCTAAGGGGTGGCCCCAGAGGCTCGAAGTCGACAATCTGACCGAGCTACAACGTTTGTTGCGGTTTCTCGCTACACTGTGCGCATGGCAGGATCAACTTTCGCTCGTCTGGGCGAGCTCGCGTCACAGCGTTGGGGCCTGGTGACCACCGCCCAGGCGCTCGAGGCTGGCGTGGCGCGCCCGACCCTGACGCGCCTCGCCAACAGCGGCGCGCTCATCCGCGTCGCGCGCGGCGTCTACCGCCTCGCCGGCGCGCCAGAGCACGAGCAGGAGGCGATCCTCGCGACCTGGCTCGCCCTCGGCGGCGCCGACCGTCCCCGCACAGACACCGGCGTCCCGCCCGTCGTCGCCGCAGGCCAGACGGCCGCGCAGCTGCATGGCATCGGCGACTGGTTCCCCGGGCCACTCGAGTTCGTCGTTCCCACCCGCCGCGGTACCCGCCTGGACGGGGTGCGGCTCCGCACCCGCGAGCTCGCGCCCACCGAGGTGGTCTCCGTCGACGGGATGCCGACCATGAGCGTCGAGCGCACGATCGCCGACCTGATCGAGCAGTGGGTCGACCGCTCCCTCGTCGCCGATGCGCTCGCCGACGCCGCGGACGCGGGAAAGCTGCTCTCCCCCGCCCGCCTGACCGAGTATCTGGAGCCGCTGGCCAAGCCCAACAAGTACCCCTCGGGTGCCGCGCTCGCGGCTGATCTGCTCGCTCTTGCGGGCGTCGACGCGGTGGTGCCGGCCGATGCCTGAGCCCGACGGCTACAAAGACTGGACGGGGCTTGCGCAGGCGATCAAGGCGGCCGCGACGAAGGCAGCCGGTGACGGCGCGAGCGCGCTGGATGTGAATGCGCAGATCGTGCAGGCACAGCACGATCGTTTCCTCAGCCGGGTCTTTGCGGAGGGGGAAGAGTCCGAGTGGCTGCTCAAGGGCGGCACGGCGATGCTCGCCCGGGTGCCGAAGTCACGGTCGACGAAAGACCTGGATCTGGCCTCGACCGGCGCCGCCGATCTGGATGCCGCGCAGCAGGCGCTCGAGCAGGCAGCCGCGCGTGATCTCGGCGACCATGTGCGGTTCCAGCTCACCCGTGCCCGTGCGACCGGGCGAGGAGAGAACCAGCCGGGTGTCGCGACCCGGCGCCTGGTGTTCACATGTCTGGACGCGAACACCGGCCGGAGGATCTCCGACATCCCCATCGACGTGGTCGTCGGCCCTCCCCCGGTCGGCCGCGTCGAGACGATCGAGCCGTCGACGCGGCTGCAGCTGGGGCGGCCGGTCCCGTCGCACCCCTACCGGCTGTTCCCGATCTCCGATCAGGTCGCGGAGAAGGTCACTGCGACGATGAGCACCTACAACGGCCGCCCCAGCAGCCGCGCGAAAGACCTGGTGGACATCGTCACCATTGCACGCACGCAGCACGTCGACCTGCGCGAGCTGCAGATGGCCATCGACGCGAAGCGTGCACTGTCAAAGCTCGACTCGTTCACGACGTTCACGGTCCCGGACGGTTGGGACGGTCCCTACCGGGTGCTCGCGGCCGGCACGCCCTCAGCCGGCGGGATCACCGATCTGGGTGAGGCCGTGGCTCTCGCGCGTCAGCTGATCGATCCCGCGCTCGCCGACGCGCCCGTGCAACCGGGGACGGTCTGGGTCCCTGGCTCAGGCTGGACACAGAACCCTCCGCCGCCGGAGCCGGGCGGCAGCGGATCCCCTTCGGGGGAGGTCCACGTGCGCGCGCACGTGCGCTCCGGTTATCCGGCTCTTCGGACATTCGGTGGGGGTCATGGGGTGAGGGCATGTACCTGATGCCCGAGCCGACAGCCAACCGGACAGCTGTGTTGGTCTAACGCGGTGCCGTGCGATCGGTTCAATGCGAGTGCCCGCGCCTCCACAACAGTGGGCGGCGGCTTCAACTCAGAAGCGCGACCCCGAGCCCAGTCGCAGGCCCGCGCCATTGCGATGGGTGCGGCTCGTCAGTTGGCGCCGGGGAGTCCTCGGGCTAGCGGGGACTGCAGCGGTGTGAGATGCGGGATCGGGATCGGCTTCGAACGCGTCGAGGCGACCTTCCCGCTCCGCTGCGCCATGGCAGTCAGTCGAACGTCTTCGCGCGTCGCGTGATGGCTGGCTCGCAGACCCGGCCGCATCCAGATCGCCTCGTACCCGCCGCTCGCCGCGCGCTCCACGTAGGCGATCAAGCGCTCGGCGCTTGCTTCGTCGATGCCGGCGTCGCACAGCCGCCAGGCGCCCTGGCCGAGCGGCTCGAACACCAGCCTTTGTTGATCTGCGGTGATCATCAGTACCTCCAGATCAACAATGCGCTGACAGCCGTCGTCTGCATCCCCCCTTGACAACGACCCTGGCTAACGCACGTCCGGGCGCGCGACGAGGGAAGCCTGCACGTCGAATACGACGACGACGGTGCTCCGGAGCACGAGTACGCCGTACATGAGGTGACGCTAGTCCCGGTCCTTCTGCAGTGCTCCGTATATGAGTTGGTTCTCGACGGCGCATCCGATGAGCTCGCCGGACTCCCGAACGTTGAAGAGCGGGTCGGCGATTCGATCTACACCGACGCAGAGGACTACTACGTGACGGGACTGTGGGGCGACGATTGACTCGTGCGAGCGCGCGGTAGAAGCTTGGTCGGTCGTACGCGGCGCCAGCTTCGGCCAGCCATGGGAAGTCAACGAGTAGGGGCACGCTTGACGACGCCCGGAAGATCGCCCGCGACCTCCCGCTTGCGTTCGTCGCCCGCAAGGGGATCGGTGCAAGACGTCGCTGCTTTGGGTGGCTTGGTCAGTTCAGCCGTAGGGACGGTGCCTCACTTGAGTCCTGATCGCACGAAGGCGTCGACGACGTATCGCTGGAGGAACACGTAGATGAGCAGCACGGGCACGCAGGCGAGCCCGGCGGCGGCCATCGTCGCGCCCCAGTTGTTTTCCTCGGCGCTCAAGAAGCTGCGCACGCCGACCTGGATGAGTGCATCGCCCTGGCGCATGATGAGCGTCGGCCAGAGGTATTCGTTCCACGCCGAGATGAACGCCATGATCCCGAGCGCGGCGAGCGCCGGCTTCATGTTGGGCACGACGACGGTCCAGAGCGTGGCCCAGCTCGAGCGCCCGTCGAGGTGTGCGGCTTCGATCAGCTCGCGGGGGAAGGCGCGCATGTGCTGCACCATGAGCAGCACGGCGAAGGCTCCGGCGAGCTGGGGGATCACGACGCCCCCGACGGTGCCGAGCAGGCCCATCTGCGACACGAGCACATAGTTGGGGATCATCGTGACCTGGAACGGCACGAGCCACGACCCGATGAAGAGGAACATGAGCAGCTTGCGCCCGCGGAAGTCCCACATGGCGAACCCGTAGGCGGCGAGCACGGCGATGAGCAGCTGCGCCACGGCGAGCATGATCGACATCGCGAAGGTGTTCCACAGCATGTTGCCGATGGGGATGGTGTTCCACACGTAGGCGAAGTTCTCGAGGCTGAGCGGCCAGGGCAGCAGCGTCTGGTCGAGCGCGTTCTCGGGGGCGCGGAAGGCGGTGGCGAACATCCAGTACACGGGGAAGACACTGAACAGCGCGAGCATGATCAGCACGACGTGGCCGGCGATGGTGCCGAGGCGGGTGCGGGATGCCACGGCGACATCTTCCGCCGAAGCGGAAGCCGCCCGCACGCGAGCGCCCTTGTGCAGCACGGTGTCGGCGGCGAGCGCCGGCCCGGTGACGGTGACGAATGACATGGGTGGTCCTAGTTGTCGTAGAAGCTGAGCCGCTCCTGCAGCTCGAGGAAGATGAGTGCGATCACGCCGAACCCGACGAAGAAGATCACCCCGGCCGCCGACGAGATGCCCACGTCGAAGTTCTGGAACCCGAACTGGTACAGCAGGTAGTAGATGTTCGTGGTTGAGTTGGTGGGCCCGCCCTGGGTGAGCAGGTCGATGATCGGGTAGGTCCACTGCGCGGCGAGGAGGATCGTCATGAGCGACAGGAAGACCAGGGTCGGTGAGAGCAGCGGCAAGGTGATGCGTCCGAAGATGCGGCCGGCGCCGGCACCGTCGAGTGCGGCGGCTTGACCGTATTCGGGGCTGATGCCGGCGAAGCCGGCGGCGATCACGAGCACGCCGAAGCCCAGCATCTGCCACCCGACGATGACGATGACGGCCCAGATGGCGAGGTCGGGGTCGCGGAAGACGTTCGGCATGTCGACGCCGAAGTGCGCGAGCACGGTGGCGAATGCCCCCTGCTCGGCGAACAGCCACCGCCACACGGCGCTGGTGGCGACGGGGGTGATGAGGAACGGCACGAAGATCAGCGCCTGATAGAAGGTGCGCATTCGCCCCCGCACCTGCCGTGACATGACGGCGATCGCGATCGGCAGCACGAGCGAGAAGACGAAGAACGCGGCGATGTAGACGACGGTGTTCAGCAGCGCGGTGTGCAGCTCGGGCAGCGCCAGCACCTCGGCGTAGTTCGACCCGCCGACGAACGTCTTGGGGCTTGTGGGCAGCAGGTTCCAGTCGTAGAACGACAGGCCGAACGTCTGGGCGAGGGGACTGTAGGTCCAGAGGATGAGGAACGCGGTGCCCGGCAGCACATACAGGTAGGGCAGCAGGCTCTGGGGCCGAAAGCGCGAGCGGCGCACGACGGGCGCGGATGCCTCGGCCGGAGCCGCGCCCGCTCCCTCGGCCGGCGCAGCGGCGGCCGAGGGAGCGGAGACGGTGACGAACATGGGCTGACTACTCTCCCGCCAACGCGTTGACGGCGGCGAGCTGCTCGTCGGGGGTCATGTTCATGAACGCCTCGAGCATCTCGGGAGTCATCTCGTAGACGGTCGGGAACTGCCCGATCGGCACGACGGAGTGCAGCACCCGGTCGCCGTAGACGTGCACGAGGTTGTAGGACTGGCCGCCGTCCTGGCCGCGGGCACCGGGGTAGGCGACGGCGAGGTCCAGCGTGTAGCAGGTCGCCGACGCGACCGACACGGGCACGCCCGCGAACGTGCTGGTGGTCGAGTAGTGCAGGTGACCGCCCAGGATGCCGCGCACGTCGGTGCCCCGGATGACCTCGGCGAGGCGCTCCTGGTCGCGCAGCTCGAACAGGGCGCCGAGCCCGAGCGGGCTCGGCACGGGCGGGTGGTGCAGCGCGATGAGGGTGCCGTCGGGCGCGGGGACTTCGAGCTCGCGGCGCAGCCACGCCAACTGCTCGTCGCTGATCTCGCCGTGGTGCTGCCCGGGCACCGTCGAGTCGAGCGCGATGATGCGCAGACCGTTGACGTCGTAGACGCGGTCGACGGGCTCGGACTGGTCGGCCTCCTCGTCGAGCAGGCCGCGGCGGAACGCGACGCGCTCGTCGTGATTGCCCATCACCCAGATCACCTGGGCACCGAGCTTCTCGGCGGCGGGCTCGACGATGGCCCGCAGGCGCTCGTAGGCGTCGGGGCGGCCGGTGTCGGCGAGGTCGCCGGTGAACACGATCGCTTCGGGGCGGGCGTTGGCCTTGGTGAAGCCGTCGAACAGCTCTGCGAGGTTCTTGTCACTGTCGATGCGCTCGTACAGCAGGTCGCCGTCGCCCACGAAGTGGGTGTCAGAGACATGCAGGATGAAGTGCTCGGGAGCGGGATGCTGGCTCGCGATGTGCGACATGGTGTGTGTTCCTTCCGATCAGACCGCGGTGGCGGCGGGGTCGATGATCACGGCGGTGAGACGCTCGAGCTCGGTGGGGGTGAGTCCGTGGGCGAGGAGGTAGGCGCTGATCGACCCGTGCTCGCGGTCGATGCGCTCGAGCAGCGCCTCGAGCACCTCGGCGGGGCTCTCGGTGATGAGTTCGACCATTCCCGCGGTCAGTTCGATGCCGCGCTGTTCGAAGACGGCGGTCATCGCGTCTGACCACTCGCCGCGCAGGTTCTCGGCGGTGGCGGCGTAGTCGGCCACGACGTCGTCGCGGTCGACCCCGGCGGCGGCGAGCGCGAAGGCCACGACGAGACCGGTGCGGTCTTTGCCGGCGGTGCAGTGCACGAGCACCGCGTCGTCGTCGTCAGCCGCGATGATCACCCGGATCGCGTCGACCAGCTGCGCCCCGCGCTCGTCGACGATGTGGTCGTAGACGGGCACGAGTCCGACGTGCGTGGTGGCCTGCGCGGCCGGGTCGGCGTCGTCGAACACGGGCAGGTGGTGCACGGTGACCTCGAGCCCGTCGACCGCGCTCGGCGCTGTGGCGCGCTCGTCGCCGCCGCGCAGGTCGATGATGTGGGCGACGCCGATCTCGGCCAGCCGGTCGCGACCGGTCGCGTCGATGCGGTGCAGAGCATCTGACCGCAGCAGCTTGCCCCACCGGCTGGTGCCGCCGGCTGCACGGTAGCCGCCGGTGTCGCGCAGGTTGTAGAGGCCGGCCACGGCGTGGCGACGCTCACGAGGCGCCGCGGTCGCGGCATCCGGCGACGAAGCGGCCGCGGCATCCGTCGCCGAAGGCGTCAGGTCGAGGTCGATGGTCATTCGATCAGCCCCTGCGCGCGCTCGGCGGCCTCGGTCATAGTGGCGGCCGGGTCGGCGCCGTAGAAGACCGCGTCTTCGATGGCGGTGGCGAGCACCTGGTCGACCTGGGCGTAGCTGTCGCCGGGGTACGACACCCACGGCTCGAGCGCGTCGAGCTGCTCGAGGTTGGGCTTCACGAGCGGGTTGGCTTCGACCCAGTCATAGAGCGGTCCGCCCTCGTCGGCCATGCTGCTGCGCAGCGGTAGGTACCCGATCTGGGTCGAGATGATCTCGTAGGCGCGGGGGCTGGTCATGAACTGCATGAGCTCCCACGCGGCGGCCTGCTTGGCGGGGTCGGTGGCGAACATCGCGAGGAACGAGCCCGAGTTGGTGGGCACGACCGCCTGGTCTCCGAACGCGGGCAGGGTGCGAGCGTCGAGGGTCCAGCCACCGGCCTCGGCGCCCATCATGAACGCGCCCTGCATGCCCGAGCTGTTGACGTGGATCGCGGTCTTCCCCTGCGCGAACGCCTCGTACTGGCTGGTGAAGTCCTCGTTGGTGAGCACGCCGTCCTCGTACATCTCGGTGAAGGTCGCGACCGTATCGATCGCGGCGTCCGAGCCGAACTCGATCGTCGTGCGGTCATCGCTCAGCACCTGGGCGCCGTTCGAGAGGAAGAGGCCCTGCATGCACCAGCTGCCGCTGGTGACCACGCACCACACGCTCATCGAGGGGGCACCGGTGGACTCGGTGATCTGCGCGGCGGCGTCGGCGACAGCATCCCACGTCGACAGATCGACGGTCTCGGGGTCGAGGCCTGCGGCGGTGAACTGGTCTTCGTTGATCCACAGGATGGGAGTCGAGAAGACGTAGGGCAGGCCGTAGGTGGCGTCGTCCCAGTCGGCGAGCACGGCGGCGCGCTCGTGGTAGGGGTAGTCGCCCCCGAACTGATCGGCGAGGCCCTCGTCGCCCACGAGGGTGCTGAGGTTCTGCGCGCCGAGGGTGGTGGCGGCGAAGTCGAGCTCGTTGAAGGTCAGCTGCGCGATGTCGGGCGCTTGCCCGGCGAGCAGCTGCTGCTGCACGCTCGCGGCGGTGCTGGTCAACGGGCTGGGCTGGCCGACGACGGTAATGTTCGGGTTCTCGTCCATGAACTCGTCCAGCAGCTGGTTGATGGCATCCGAAAAGGTGCCGACGTTCGCGAGGTTGTACGACTCGAAGACGATCTCGACCTGCTGGTCGTCGGTCAGCTCGGTGAGCGAGCCGGATGCCGCGGGCGCGCTGCCTGCGCATCCGGCGAGGGCGGCGGCGCCGACGATCGCCGCGGTGGCGAAGACGGCGCGACGGGCACGGGTGTTCATGATTTCTCCTGGGTAGGGGTGAGGGGCAGAACGAAGGGAGGGAAGGCGGCTCAGGCGGTGACGAGCTCGTGCGCGGCCGGGTCGGCCACGGGTGCATCGGCGACCCACTCGAGCCGGCGGCCCGAGGCCCGGTCGAACAGGTGCACGTTCTCGGGCGCGGCGGTGAGCACGATGTCGTCGCCGGGGGTGGCGATGACCTCGCGCGAGGTGCGCACGTAGACCTCGCGCCCGGCGACGAGGCACGTGACGATCTGCTCACCGCCGAGGTTCTCGACCAGGTCGATGCGGCCGGCGATGCGCACGCCCCGGGTGTCGGATGCCGCGTGCGCAGACGCGATCGTGAGCTTCTCGGGCCGCACGCCGAGCACGACATCGAGGTCGGGCACGTCTCCCGGCCACAGGCCGCCGGCGATGCCGTCGGCGGTGACGGCGATGCTGCCGTCGATCGTGACGATGCGGGCGTCGACGAGGTTCATGGCCGGGCTGCCGAGGAAGCCGGCGACGAACACCGACTCGGGCCGGTCGTACACCTGCTCGGGGGTGCCGTACTGCTCGATGCGGCCGGCGTTGAGCACCACGATTTTCGTCGCCATGGTCATGGCTTCGACCTGGTCGTGGGTGACGTAGACGAACGTGGCGCCGAGGCGCCGGTGCAGGGCGGTGAGCTCGTGGCGGGTCTGGGTGCGCAGCTTCGCGTCGAGGTTCGACAGCGGCTCGTCCATCAGGAACGCCTTGGGGTTGCGCACGAGGGCGCGGCCGACGGCGACGCGCTGGCGCTGCCCGCCCGAGAGCTCTTTGGGCTTGCGGTCGAGCAGGTGGCCGATCTCGAGGCTGTCGGCGACCTCCTGCACGCGGGTCGCGATCTCGGCGGCGCCGAGGCGCTGCGTCTTGAGCGGGAACGCGAGGTTCTTGCGCACGCTCAGGTGCGGGTAGAGCGCGTAGCTCTGGAAGACCATCGCGAGGTCGCGCTTCTTCGACGGGAGGTCGGTGATGTCGTCGCCGTCGAGGTGGATGCGGCCGGCCGTGGGCTCGAGCAGGCCGGCGATCATGCGCAGCAGGGTGGTCTTGCCGCAGCCCGAGGGGCCGAGCAAGACGACGAACCCGCCGTCTTCGATGATCAGGTCGATATCACTGACGGCGGCGGTGCTCTTGAAGGAGCGACCGACACCAGAGAGCTGGATCGTTCCCATGAGTCGCCTTCTGCAAGCGACCTGACGAACCGGGGCCTTCCCGCGAAATCCGCTTGCAGAGCTATTGCAATCGAGGAAAGTGAATTTCCTGCAAACGGAGTGTCAACGCCCATCGCCGTGGTCGATAACGTCTGGCACGTCGGATGCCTCGGCGTCGGAGCCGTCGTCGGCGACGATGTCGAGCACCTCTTCGCGCACCGCGAGGCGCGCGCGGTCGGCGGCGTCGCTCATGCGGTCGGCGACGGCGATCTGCAGGGCGTTGAGCACGAGCAGCTGTACGAGCCCGCTGCCGAGAATGCCTTGATCCCACGCCTGGAAGCGCGCACCGGCGACGAGCAGGTGGTCGGCGCGGGTGGTGAGCGGGGTACGGGCGAAGCTCGTGACCCCGATCACGGTGGCGCCGGCGTCGACGGCGGCGTCCGCAACCGCGAGGGTCACCGAGTTGGCGCCACTCGAGCTGACGATGAGGCACACATCACCGGGGGCGAGCACGCGGGCGGTGAGGTGGGCGACCACGCCGTCAGCGGGCGCTTCGCAGGGCCGGCCGTTGACGGCGAACGCGACGGCCGACGCCTGGGCGGCGGCGTGCGAGGCGCCGGTGCCCGAGATCAGCAGGCGCGGCGCGCGGGCGATGGCGTCGGCAGCGGCGTCGAACGCGACCGGGTCGATCGAGGCGAGCGCGGTCTGCAGCATCCCACCCGCCCCTCGGCCAGCCACCGCAGAAAGCCCTCGGTGCCGGCGGGTGCGTCGGGCGCGGCGGTGGCGTCGGCGGCGAGGTCACGCACGAGCAGCATGCGCAGGTGCTGAAAGCTGCGCAGCCCCAGCGCCTGGGCGGTGCGGCTGACGGTGGCCGGCGACGTGTTGGCGGCTTCGGCGAGGTCGGCGCCCGACATGTCGACCACGTCGTGGGGTCGCTCGGCGCAGATGCGGGCGACGCGCTGCGCGCTCGGTACGAGCGACGGCAGGATCGAGAGGATGTGGTCGATGGTTCCGCCGAGCGGCGGCTCGTTGAGGGGCGAGTTCATGTAGCCGGTGATCACCTTTCGGGTTCGCCGCACATCGTATGGGCGCAATGCGACCACGACCCCAACCATAGGTGAACGCAGCGTTCATCGCCTCCGCTATCCGCGAAAGGCAATTTCATGACCTCCCTGCGTCCGCTCGAGCTCCCGAACAGTGCCATGCCCGCAAGGAAGTCGGCCAAGGGTGACTCGACCGAAGACGCCCACCTCGAGCGCCGCGATGGCGCCTACGATGACCGTCCGTGCGAGCCAGAGCCACGTGATCTGTCGATCCCGGCGGTCAAGCGCTCGAACGTTCCGCACGTCGATGTTCCGCTGGCGGGGGCGCCGGGGCAGCAGACACCGGTAACCAACGACGCGAAGAAGCCTGCCACGACGATGACGCCCGCAGCGCGGAACCAGAGGGCGGGGGCGACGCGCGAAACTGATCCTGCTCATGGCCCGATCAGACCGATGGCCACTCAGACGTGAAAGGGGAGACATCGCGCCCGGGCCGAACCGTCGCACGCTGACGTCCCCTCACCGCGCAGTGCCCGCAAGGGGATGGTAGATGGGCGAGCAGTTCTGGGACTCTGGTCGACGATTCTTCAGCTCGCCTGTGGAAGTCCCTGGGACAACGCCTGTCGGATTCTCCAAACAGGAAAACCGCTGAGCTGCGCAATCAAGTCCACATCGAACTCGTGCTCGAAGTAGGCCACCCGCACCGCCCGGATGCGCGACGGATTGTCACCGAAAGCCAGTGTGAACTCGGTGGCGTAGCGCTCCCAGACGCTGAACTCATACCCCGGTGCCGTCACGATGCATTCACCTCATCCCGGGTGCAACTCTCAGGAGTGGTCGCGGTGCTAATGCGATGCTACGACACCCGTGTTAACGCCAGGACACAAGGAGATTCCGGGAAAGCTCGCTACGCACGGTGTGCACCGATACGGGGATGGCCCGCCCGGGGTGCATGGTTCACACCGGGGTGACCAAGGGAATTGGGGGCTCTTCGGACATGCGGTGGGGGTGAGGCTCGCCGGGTGATGGTCGGCGGGTAGGGGTCGAGGTCCCCGAGGATCAGTAGCGCCAACTGCTGATCCATCACGAGGACCTCGACGTGCTTCACCCTACTTCGGGGTGCGCTGACGCGCGCTCTGCCGCTGATCCGTGTTACCGCTGCGATCTGCTGGTCGGTCTCGACGGCGTCCATGTCGAGCACGTTGACCGCCGCGACGGGCTGCTGATCGTCACCGTTTCGACACCGGCGGCGCCGACCGGGTGCCCGTTGTGCGGGGTCGTGGCGATCGGTCGAGGGCGCCGCCGTCGAGTGTTGCATGACGTGCCGGGCGTGACGCGGGTGCGGATCGTCTGTCGGCAACGGGTCTGGCGATGCGGCGACGTGGGCTGTGCCAAGAAGACGTTCGTGGAGCAGCTTCCCTCGCTGGTCGCTCGGCGCGGGTCGCTCACAAGGCGAGCCGTCGACTGGGCGATCGGGCAGCTGCGCCGCGAGCACGCCACGATCGAAGGACTACGTCGTCAGCTCGGGACATCGTGGAAGACGGTGTGGCGGGCTGTTGAGCCTGAACTGGTGCGGTTGGCAGCCGACGAGTCCCGGTTCGAGAACGTGACCACGCTCGGCGTCGACGAGCACATCTGGCATCACGTCGACCACCGCAAGCGGGGCCCGAAGGAACTGACCGGCATGGTCGACCTCAGCCGCGACAGCACCGGGAAGACGCGGGCCAGGCTGCTCGACCTCGTGCCGGGCAGATCGGGGAAGGCATACGCGTCCTGGCTCAGCGAGCGGGGCGAAGCGTTCCGAAAGAACGTGAAGGTGGCGGCGCTGGACCCGTTCGCGGGCTACAAGACTGCGATCGATGACACGCTCGAAGACGCGGTCGCTGTGCTGGACGCGTTCCATGTCGTCAAGCTCGGCACCGCCGCCGTCGACGAGGTCCGCCGCCGCGTCCAGCAAGACACCCTCGGGCATCGCGGTCGGAAGGGCGACCCGCTCTACGGGATTCAGACCATCCTCCGTGCCGGGGCCGAGAACCTCACCGACAAGCAGCGGATCCGGCTGACCGCGGCAATCGAGGCCGATCCTGCGCACGACGAGGTGTTCGTCGCGTGGCAGTGCGCACAGCAGCTGCGCTCTGCCTACCACGCGAAGGACCTGACCGAGGGGCGGCGGATCGCCGAGAGGGTGGTCGACACGTTCCACACCTGCCCGATCCCCGAGATCGCCCGCCTCGGCCGCACCCTCCGCCGCTGGCGTTCAGCGTTCCTGGCGTACTTCACCACGAGCCGCGCGAACAACGGCGGCACCGAGGCGATCAACGGGATCATCGAGCTCCACCGCCGCCTCGCCCGCGGCTATCGCAACCGCGAGAACTACCGCCTCCGCATGCTCCTCACCGCCGGCGGACTCACCCCATGACCCCCCCACCGGATGTCCGAAGAGCCGGTTATCCCGTCACGGAGCACTGGCGCGCAGCGCGCGGCTCAGCCCAGGAGTGACCGCGTCAGTGCGCCGCGTCGTACGCCTCGAGGATGGCCGCGGGAACCCTGCCGCGATCGCTGACCTGGTGTCCGTTCTGACGGGCCCATTCACGCACCGTGTTGAGATCGGCCCGTCCGCCCCGCGACGTCCTCGCCAGACGCCGGGTGGCTGCGCCGATGCGGCGCGCGCTCTTGGCCCAGGCCTCGAACTCGCCTCGGATCTTCGCGGCGTTGTCGGTGGAGAGATCGATCTCGAATTGCTTTCCGTCGATCGCGAAGGTCACAGTCTCCGCGGCTTCTGTGCCGTCGATGTCGTCAACCAGCGTGGTGATGATCTTGCGAGCCAAAAGGGCGTCCTCCACATCCAGGGGTAGTCCTGGTGCGACCTTATCGACACCTCGCTCTCGCGCGTGTATCTGCTATTCCTCCGCGTCCGCGTCATAGCGGTCAAGACCTTCTCGCGAATACTCCAGCAGCTGGTGCAGATAGAGAGATTCCAGCGTTTCCCGGTCCAACTCGGAGATGCTGCTTTTCAGTTCTCGGAGCGCCGCGTCGGCGGCTGAGCGGTCCCCGTCCGCATAGTTCTGATCGTCCACGGCGATGATGTAGGACATCGCGGCTTGGACGAGGTCGTCATCGGCAATCCGGGTCTCGCGCCACGGATTACGGTTCACCTCGAGCTGCTGCTGGAGGTGGTACCAGGCACGGCGCTCCTCCCGCTCACGACGCGCCCGCTCGAATGGTCGTTGCAGCGCCTCCGGCACACTGTGCGGCGCCGGGTGATCGATGCGCGGCCAGCTCTCGGTGGGAAGCCAGCGACGCAGCATCCCTCCGCGCTCGCCGCCGCGGTCGGTGTGGAGGTGGCGGGCACGGCGATTGCCGTCGGTGCCGACAGGATCGAGCGCCCACGAATGGAGGAAACTGTGCAGGTAGTGGGGCTCGACGTGGAATGTGATGAGCCTGTCCGAGCGAAGCGCCCAGGCAAGGGGCGGAAAGATGTCATCGTCCTGGATGACAATCGTGCGGTCAATCACCCAGGTGCTCTTACCCTGCTGCTCGATCGCGTCGTCTCGCCATGCCACTCCGTCGCTCACTTGTTCCTCCCGCGCCTGCGAATAGGTTCAGCTGCTGCCGCCGCCCCTCTCTGCGACCATCCTGTCGAAAGGTGCTGGCGGAGTGAGCGGGACAGTCGACGAGCCGTTCTCGTCACGCCGTAGCGGGCATCGGAGCAGGAAACGCGAGTCGGCCGTCTGCGGCGGCGGTGACGGATCCTGACCCGAGGAACAGGTCGTCGAGAGAGTCGTCGTCCGATCGGAATCCGAGCAGTTCGAGCACCCATCGTGTCCAGGCATCGGGCTTGCGTCCGACGAATCCGGATCTGTACGGGATCCCCGCGGTCAGCACGTCCGAGACGGCCAGGTCGGTGCCATGGGCGCTGCGGCCGGCGGGGCTGCGGACGATCACCGGCTCCCATTGCGATGCAATGCGCGAGCCGCTGGGGACGGCGTTTCCGCGATGCCACACCGCGACGCGGACACCGCCAGCTCGCAGCTGCTCGTCCAGGCGCGACAGGTACAGCCCGAGCGTGGCTGGTGCTGCGGCGAGCGCCCAGCCGTCATAGTCCGTCTGCAGACGGTCGAGGAGCTGGAGGTGGGTGGCGGGGTGGTCCCAGGTGGCGGCGTGGTCGTGGTGGTCGGGTTTGCCGGTTCCTGATGCGTGTCCGCGGCCGGTGCCGTACCAGCGGTTGGCGCGGCCGAGGTAGGGCGGGTCGGCGATTGCGAGGCGTGCCATGCGCGGGGCTGGGAGCCGGATGGTCACGCCGGATCGGTTGTAGCCGTGGAAGGTCGCGTGGCCGATGGGGAGGGTGTCGGGGATCTCAACGCCGAAGGTCTTGAGCAGGTCGTAGAGCGGGTCCATACCGTCCGGGCGGCCGAGCACGGTGATCGCCATCTGGGACAGCTCGCGAACGGTGATGGTGGGGGTGTGGTCGGAGACGATCACCACGTGCATCCCTGCCGAGCGTCCGAGGGAGATCAGGTCGTCGATGCGGTCGAGGAACTGGCAGCGGTCGTAGGTGTTGAGCGTGTAGAGCAGCTGCTGGAAGTCGTCGATGATGACCAGGCGAGGGGCGGGCTTGGGTTCTCCGGCCGTGATCGCGTCGTAGCGTCGCGCCATCTCGTCGAGCTCTGCGTTGATGGCGAGCAGGGCGATGTGGGGGTCGGTGCTGACAAGCGCGTTGGGGTGGACTGTGGTGAGTCGGTAGTGGCCGGTGCCGATGATGCGCACGGAGCCTGCCAGGTCGTCGATGATGCGGTCGGTGGTGCGTCGGATGAGGTGATCTTTGCCGCGTCCGGCCTGGGCGAGCACGAGCAGGTGCGCGTCGAGCTCGAGCTGCCAGGCGGTGAAGAAGTCCTCGGCTTCGATGGTTGCAGTGGTCACGGTGTCTCCTCCGTTGGTGGAGGGTGGATCCCCTCCTACCTACAAGGGGTGGGTGGTCGTGGCTGGTGTCGACAAGCTCGCCGGCCGCTCCGGTGCCGGCTGCGTTAGGGCCAGAGGAAGTCGGCTGGGGCCGGGAGCGGCAGGTCTGGGTACCTGGGCTCGTTCGCGAGGTCGTCGACCATCTGCGCGTAGTCCGCGGCGAACGCGTCCGGCTCGTCGACTCCCGCGGTGACGGCGTAGTCGTGTGCCTTCTCCCAGGCGGTGTCGAAGGTGCTCATGCCCGTCCTCCTCTGACGTCGAGGGGCGGATCCCCTCTTACCTACAAGGGGTGGGCGGCACCGGGTCGAGTCGACACTTCGCCGGGCTCAGGAGGTGAGCAGCTGCGTGATGAGGATGATGCCGATGGCTGCGGCAGCGATGTCGGGGCCGTGGGCGAGCTTGCTCTTGCGTGCTCGGGCGCCACGGATCACACGACGGGCCGCGCCGGTGAGGATCGCGAGCGGGACCAGGTAGATCGCCAGCGGGCCCGCATAGAGGGCGACGATGAGGGCGAGCGCTGCGGCGAACTTCGCGTCGCCGAATCCGAACCAGCCGGCCATGCCCATGACTGCGTACGTGATGAACACGACGGCCGCCGCGATCGCTGGCCAGGCTGCGGCCCAGACGTCGGTGGTGAACAGGGCCGTGGCGACGACCTGCACGGCGCCGGCGGCCGCGAGCGGACCGACGTACCGGTTGGGCAACGTGAAGGTGCGGTGGTCGACCACGGCGATCGCGGCGGCGGCGATCGCCGTGGCGGCCAGGAGCGCCCACCGGTGCGTGCCCGGCCCGAGAAGCGGGTACAGCGCGGCGATCGCCACGCTGGCCAGGAGCGCGCCGGAGAGCCATCGCCCCGCGCCCGATGCCGCGGTGGCTCGGGGGGCCGCTTCGCTCACGCTCACGCTCACCATGGTGCTCTTCTCGCTCAGCAGCCCGATGCGGCGGGGAGGCGGAAGGTCAGGGGCTTCGTGCTGAACGACGCACGCGCGGTGCGCAGGAACTCAGCCTCGGGATCCTGGAGCGCGAACAGGCCGGGCCCTGTCGGGAGCGGAGCCCAGCTGCTCAGGCGAGCGGTCCGGCCCCTGCCGGGCTTGCCGATCATCATCGCGTGGATATTCATCGTCACTCCGCTCAGCGTGCAAGGCCCTTGTCGAGCAGCTTCTGGGTCGCCTCGTCGAGTTCGATGTCCGTGCCGAGGGCGGCGTACATGTCCTCGACTGCGTGGTCGAATGCGTCGCGATCGCCGGCATGCAGCGCGGTCTCCAGCTCGAGCCGCCATCCGTGCTCGTTGAGCGAGTCGACGGACTTGGCCATGCCTGCTGCAAGCCGTGCCTGGTCGAAGCCCCCCGCGGCCATGGCGCGATGGGCGAGCTCGTCGGCAGCGTCGAGGATGTCCTGCATCATCAGCTGCTCGAACGGCTCGCGCCACAGCCACCAGCCACGCGCGCGGTGCGCTTCGGCGCCCTCGAACGGTGCCCCGCGCACAAAGCGGATCGCCGCGACGAGGTTCTCGTTCGGGGTGGCCTTGAGATCCGGGCCGATCAGCTCCCGGAAGTCATGCCAGTCGGTGCGGATCATCGGGTGGCTCGAGAAGCCGGTGTCCTTGCGCGCCTCGGGCAGCAGCTGGTTGCCGTCCGGGTCGTGGCCGATCGCCAGGCGGATGCGCTTGGCCAGCTGGCGGACGTCGTTGTTGCTCGGCTCGTGCTTCCCGGGCCAGAGGCGCTTCTGCACGGTCGAGCCAGGCACGGGCCCGTCCTGCAGCGCGAGGAACGACAGCATCTCCACGGCGCGGCCGGGGATCTTCTCAGGCAGGTTGAACGCCGCGATCGGCCCCATGAGGCGGATGTACGGCGCCGGCCAGTCCGGTACGTCAACCGGCGCATCCACGGGCTCCTCGGCGGGCGCGACAGTCTCGGCGACGACGACGGCGGGCTCCGCCTCAGCCTCGGGCTCGGGCTCGGGCTCGGGCTCGGGCTCGGGCTCGGGCTCGGGCTCGGGCTCGGGCTCGGGCGACACGATCTCACCCGCGCCGACCACGTCGACGGTCTCGCCGTCAGCAACGGTCGGAGCCGCCTGAACGTCACCGCCCTCGGCATGCACCTCGGCCTCGGCGCCCACCTCAGCCGCCGTGGTGTCCACTCCGCTCTCCGCGATGTCCGATCCGACGCCGACCGTGTCCACCTCCGCACTGGCGATGTCCTCCTCGGCGCTCGCCGCAGTGTCGGCCTCAGGCTCATCGGCGTGTGCGGCGGGAGCGACTGGGATCGGGCCGGTGGCGTCGCGGGTTGTGACGTCGAACAGCTCGAGGAGCGCGTCGAGCTCCGCCCCGGCGAGGATCTGCGGGTGGAACGGCAGCGGCGGCAGCTGACCTCCGGAGTGGTACTCGGCGTTGTAGACGGCGGGCTTCTCGTCGCCGCTGGCATCCGTGCCGGGCTCCTGCTGGCCGGTGATGACGATGGTCGCACCCGCGGTGAGCGCGTCGCCGCTGGAGACGGTGGCGATCCCCAGGCGCGGCATCCGCTCGACGAGCTCGGCGAGCTGGTCGCGGTGCTCTCCCTCGGGAGCCTGGGCGAGCAGGATGATGTGCGGCGCCCAGGACTCGTCTTCGCTGGCCCGCACGCGAGCGTCGTGGACGTCGATGGCCCCGTAGGAGTCCAGCGCACCGCGTCGGTCCTCCAGGTCGGCGCGGAGGTTCCGGATCAGGGCCGCGGTGTCGTCGACGTGGTTGATGCGGATCCGGTCCAGGTCGCGCGCGAGCCCTTCGGGCATGCCGACGATGGTCAGCTGCAGCTCGTCGGCCCAGGGGTTCTCGGCGAGCTCGACGGCGAGCGCGTTGAGCATGCCGACGGCGGCGAGCTCGTCTCCGGTGACGTTGAGGGAGCCGATCTGCTCGAGGTCGAGCATGAGCACTCCCCCGGCGTCGTCGATGCCGATGGTGACCAGCGCCGGGTACGGCGCGATCGTCGACGCCTCGGGCGGGATCGCTGTCCCGGGGCGCACGATCCATGCGGTGCCGTCGGCAGCGACGGCCTCGAACGGTGCCGGGAGGTCGGCCGGCTCCGCCAGGTACACGGCGACCTCTTCGCCGGCAAGCCTCACGGCGAGCAGCTCGGGCAGCCGCTCGCCGGAGTCTTGGGCCCACGCCTGCAGCGTGCGCAGCGCATTGTCGATGTCCTCGATCCCGGCCGGGTTCTCCACGATCCGCATCTCGAGCTCGAGGTCGGCGGCCGCGCTGTCAGGCGCGGGCATCGCGATGCGCTCGCCGACCTGGCGGCGGTTGCGCTGCTGTAGCCGACGGCGGCCGATGGCAACAAGTAGACCGGCCGCGAGGACCCCGGCGATCCCTCCGCCGGTCGCGAGCGGGATGGCGACATCGAACGACTCGCCCTCGTCGACGTCGCCAGCTGGAGCGCTGTTCTGCGCGGAGGTGGAGCCCTCCTGCGAGGTGGCGGGTTCGTCGACGGTGGCGTCCTCGCCGGCATCGGCGGTGCCGCTTCCGCCGCCCGCTGCACCGGCGCCGGCACCGCCAGGCTGCTCCTGGTCGACGTCGGGCGATGCGGGGGGAGCATCGTCCGTGCTGTCGGTGGGAGCGGGCGGCGCCGGCGCCGGGGGCTCAGCGGTCGGCGCGGGCTCCACCCCGGGGATAGTCAGCTCCCAGCCGGGGTAGATGAGGTCTGGATCGGTGAGGGAGCCGCCGCCTTCCTGCGGGCCGACGTTCGCTTGGAAGATCTCGCCGTATCGGGCGCCGTCTCCGAGCTCGTCCTCCGCGATCGCCCAGAGCGTGTCCCCGGACTGCACGACGTGCACCGCGTCCTGCTCCTCCTCGGGCGCTTGCACGGGCGTCTGCGCCGCGGCAGGAGCGGCAGGGGCCGCCTGAGGTGCCTCAGCGACGTCGTCGGCGCTTTCGCTGGCGGTAACGGTGATGGTCTCGGCGTGCGCCGGCGTGGCGGCCAGGCCGCTGAACCCTGTGAACATGACGGCGACGGCGGCGACCATCGTGGCGGCCATCTTCTGCTGTCCACGGAGCATCGGGGCGCGCTTGCGGGTCGTGCGTCCGGCGATCGCGGCTGCGATCTCTCCCAGCAGCGGGAAGGCGAAGAACGCCCACGCGATCCAGCAGAACATCGGGAGGATCTTCGTCAGCAGCAGCACGTTGCCGTAGTCGGGCCGGAACGACACCAGCTGCTGCAGCTGCTCGAGCGAGGGCAGCGGGTTCCCGACAGCCCAGATCAGCGCCGCAGGGATGCCGACGAGGATCGCGGCGATACCGACCAACGACACCAGACCCTTGAGAAACTTCGTCATCCTGCGACCTCCTCAGATCCGTACGAACGTATCGGCGATGTCCGTCACCCGCTGCGAGTCACTTCACACCTCCTCTTGTCTGTTCAGCCGCCAACGGCGAACGTGTCGCCTTCGCTGGAGACGTTGACCGACTGCAGCTCGCCGACCTGCACCTGGGTCGTCGCCGTCGTCGACGGCATCTGGATCTGACCGGACTCGCCGCCACCGGTCCATTCGACGACCCAGTTGGTCGTCGCCGAGACGGTGAACGTGCCGGTCTGGGTGTACCTCCACCCACATGTCGGCGAATCCTCCGCGGGACGGTTCGCCCAGTAGGCCACGTCGAAGGCGGTTCCAGCGCCACACGCCTTCTGCTGCCCGTCGCCGGAGTCCCACACCAGGGACTGAGCGCGAGCGGACACCGTCACCGTGACACCACCTGCCGTGCCGGTCACAGACGGGGATCCGAACTGGTTCTCCGTCGGGTTGTGGACCCATGCCCACACGGGGATCCCGACCCACGTGCGCCGGTACGGCGCCGTGCCGGCCGGATCATCGGTGTGCACCTTCTCCTCCGGCGCCAGACCGATAGTGATCGGTCTCAGCACCAGCTGGCGCGCGATGATGCTCGCCGCCTGCGCCGGCGTGTACCGGGTGATCCCCGGCGGAGGCGCATCCAACCACCGAGCCCCGCCGTAGCAGCTGATCGGAAGACCACCGGGGGTCGTACCGGGCACGCACTCCTCATAGGGCACGCACTCGTACCACGCACCCACCTGAGGGTCCTTCCCCGGCGGAGGCGCCAGCTGCGGGTCGAGCAGAGTCCAGTAGCACTGACCACTGTTCGACCAGTAGCCACCGCCTCGCGAGCAGTCGACGACCTCAGGCTCATCCCCGCCGTTGTACACGCACTCGGTAGGGCCAGGAGTGAAACCGACGGCCGTATCACCACCACCGGTCTCACCGCCAGGAATCTCCGGGGTGCCGGGCGTCTCACCAGAGCCATCACAGATCAGATTGCCGAACGGGTCCTTGACACACGCGGCTGCAGCGGGAGACGAATGGAACACCACGAGAACGGCCGCCAGCAGCAGAACCACCAGCAGGCCGCCTGAGGCCCGGCTCTTGGAGAGCGTCAGCATTGCGGTACCTGGCTCTCCAGGGGGTTCCCCTCAGAGTCGACGAGCGCAGCCTGGTCCGTAATCTTCCAAGCCTCCGCATCAGACGCGTAGATCAAGCTGATCCTGGCGGGGAAGAGCCCTTGAGCACCCTCAACGGGTTCCCCGTCCTCGAGGAACACCGTCTTAGTGCTATCGGCACATCCGTACAGAGTGACTCCACCAAACTCGAGGTCCTCACCCGTCGCGTTGTTCGTCAGCGGCGCTGCGTAGGACATAGCCAGGTTGCTCTGCCAACTGAACGGTTCACCGGTGACAGATCCTTTGGACTTCACGGCTGCCTCCACGGTGTCCTCGAGGATCTGAGCGAAGCGAGATTCCGGCACGACATAACCGGACACGTAGTCGACGCCGAGCTCCGGGTTCTTCTTGAGCTCGAAGTCGACCGGGAGATACGCCTGGTATGCCCGGTCGGCAGCGAGCACGGCTTCTTCCTCGCTCGTGGGTGCGGGCACCGGCTCCTGCTGCGGTGCAGCCCCCGCCGTCGGCGTCGCCGTCGGGGTGGGGGTCGGGGTCGCGCTCGCCGAAGGTGTCTCGGTGGGCTCGGGCGTGGGCGTGCACCCGGCGAGGGTGGCGATCGCGAGAGCGGCGAGGGTGAGGGCGGTGAGTCGGCGAGTCATGCGTCTAGCCTCCAATAAGCCGTGCGGTTCCGGTGGCCTCGACGGTCACGGGCCCGAAGTTGAGCAGCAGCGGCGTGTAGGTCGTCTCGACGGTGACGGTGACGGTGTCGCCGTCGACGGTGGTGGTGCCGGTCATGCCGGCCGAGGTGAGGTAGTTCTGTGCGGCGGTGATCGCCATGGAGGCGTTGATGTCGAAGGCATCGCCGTTGACGCTGGTGCCGGTCGCGGCGTTGGTTCCGGCCCGCGCGGCGGATTGAGCGACGCCCTGGGCATCCTGCAGCGTGGACACGCGCAGGCCGCCGTCGAGGACGACGCCGGCGATGAGGAGGATGCCGAGCCAGGTGATCACGGTGAACGGGACGAGTCGCATGTGTCACCTCGCTCGGTAGGGGTCGACGGGGCTTGTGGCGGTCTTGGTGATCGTGAGCGATCCGGGGGCGCCGGGGATGACGAGGTCGCTCATGTTGATGGTGCAGGTGATGGTTGCGGTGACGGTGCCGGTCTGGCCGAGGCCGGTGGACAGTCCGTTGCCGCCGATCTGCACGTCCGAGTCGATGCACGTGACGCCGCCGAGGGAGGCGTAGGCGACGGCCTGGGCGTTGGGGACGGCGATCTCGGCGGTGCGGGAGATGGAGGCGTCGCGGGCGGCGGCGTTTGCTGCGGCCTGGATGGTGTTGGAGGCGTACGCGGCGCGGCCGACGAAAACGACGAACAGGATCAGCGTGAGGGTGCCCAGTGCCGTGACGGTCCAGGCCGGGACTTCGTCGATGTCGCCGCGCTCGTCCCGGAGGATGCGGTGGGTGAGTCGTCGGATCATGGCGCCGGCTCCCACCTTTCGACGGGCCCGGTGATCGTGTGCTCGATGGGCGGAAGCGGGACGCCAGCGAGCAGGGAGGGGGCCGAGCCGGAGAGGGTGACAGTCACCTGGTCTCCGGCTCGGTCCACGTCCACGGTCACGTCCACGAGGTACCCGTTCATCGACTGGATCAGATCGGCCGCGGCCTGCTGGCCGCTGCCGGCGCTGGATTCGTATGCGCGTGCTGTCGTATAGGCGGCCTGGGCGGCGGCCTGGGCGACGGTGTTGCTCAGAAACCAGATACCGGCCTGGAGGGCGATGATGAGCATGAGGAGCGAGCCGATCCACAGCGTCGGGGTGGTCATCCCGACGCCGTCCTCCCTGCGGAACTGGCGCAGCAGGCGCGCCAGTTTCGATCGGCTGCTCTGCTTCATCAGGAGATGCCGCCGAGCTTTCCGGTGAAGAAGCTCTGCGCCCAGCCGCTGAGGATCGCGATGAGGGCGAGAGCGAGGACGACGCCGCCGCTGATCATGACGGCCATCCACGGGACGTCCTCGTACCAGGCGCCGTCCTCGCGGTTCTCCTTGAGGCGGTCGATGCCCTCGGCGTAGGTGGCCTGGGCGCGGATGATGAGCTCGTTGATCTTCTTCATGGTGATGTCCTTTCGGATGGGTGGATTCAGGGTGTCAGAAGGCTGCGACAAGCTGGATGACGGGCGGGATGATGACGAGCCCGAACACGGGCACGAGGGTGGCGACGACCGGGCCGGCCATGAGGCCGATCTGTCGCTTGACGAGCGCCTTCTCGGCGGCGCTGATCTCGGCGCGCAGCATCTCGCACTTGGCGATCAGCTGCTCGCGGATGCCGATACGTGCCTCGGAGAGGCGCATCGTGCGGCCGAGGTCCACGAGAGCGGGGACGCCGACGTCGGCGCCGAGCCGTTCGAGCGCATCCCATTTGCTGGTGTGCGTGACGTCCGCGACGGCGTACTCGCGGCGGATCTTCTGGAACACCCAGCTGTCGCTCACGCTGGCGGCGTTGGCCAGCGCGGCATCGGCTGTTGTGGATCCGAGCAGGGCCACGGCGACCATCTGCAGGTAGACGGTCACGAACCGGGTGAACTCTGCCCGTGCGGCGGCGGCCTTGCGGCGCACTCCGGCGTCCGGAGCGAACCAGAAGAATCCGGCCAGCAGGAACGACGCAGCCAGTGGCAGCACGGCAGGCAGGCCCATGATCTGGAAGAACACGGCTCCGATCAGCGGCATCGCGAAGCCGATGAGCGCGCTGCGGATCTTCGAGGCGTAGAAGGCCTGCGGGGTGATCTCAAGCAGGTCGAGGTCCCGACTGGGGACGGTGAGGAAGGGGATGTCGGGGACGCGGCGGGCGACCCACCCGCCGGCACGGTCCCACCGGGTGGTGACGGTGCGGGCGGAGGTGACCGACTCGGTGATGTCACCGATGCGGGCGAGGGCTTCTCCCGCGCGGACGGTGCGAGGAGCGAGCACCCACACGAGCAGAGCGACGCCGACGCCGACCAGAGCGCCCGAGAAGATGCCGAGGGTAGAAGGGTTCATGCCAGCTGCTCCTCGATCGTCTTGCTGAGAACGATGCGCGGGTCGGGGCGGGACTTCGCGGTCTGCTTGCCCCAGATGAGGCACAGCACGAACAGGCCGAGCAGGACGGTCAGGACCACTCCGCCCACCGGGGTGCGGTAGAACGACATCATCTGCCCGCCCATGGCGAGCACCGCGGCCGAGATGACGGTGGCGATGATCGTCATCTGCTGCAGCACCTGGCGGGGACGGTCACGCTCGGCGAGCGTGTCGATGCGGAGCTTCGCGGACTGGGCAAGCGCGTCGGCATTGGTGCTCAGGGCGCGGGAGAGACCGCCGGAGGAGAACTGTGCGGCCTGGATCAGGTAGATCACGACCTCGTCGGCGTCAGCGGAGTCCAGCTCGTCCGCGAACGCTCGCAGGGCTTCCTTGGATGACCAGGTGGTCGACATGCGTGCGTAGAGGCGTTCGATCGGGTCGCGGAGGATCTCGGGAGCGGCGGCGCGGCTGACTCCGATGACCTCGCGGAGCGTGAACTGGCCGGTTTCCGCGGTGGAGGCGAGCGAGCGCGCCCAGGCTTCGAGGGCCAGCACCATGTCGGTGTCGCGGTTGCTGGGCTTGCCGAGCAGCGCGGGCAGGCCCACCATCGCGAGCGGCACGGCGACGATCAGCAGTGGGATGCTCGTGATTAGCGCGGCGGCCACGCCGACGACGACGCCGATGATGACGGTGTTCTTCGTCTTCGCCGGCAGTGCCGCCCAGCGCTGAGAGAGACGGGGCTTGGTCTTGTTGCGCGAGGTGACGGGCTTGGGCGGCGCCGGCCGGAACCAGCCGACGAACATCACCAAGCCGAGTGCGACCAGCGCGCCGGCGGCGATCCCGAAGAGGATCATGACACCCTCCCCGCTCCGAAGTCGTACCCGTGGCGGCGCAGCGCGCGCGCCAGCTCCGGGGAGGGCTCCTTCTCTGGGCGGACGTACAGCCCCCGGTCCCAGTCCCAGGCGAACAGGTTCGCGGCCATCGGCTCGCCCTTGTCGTTGTTGCGGACCTCGGCGATCTCGCTGACCAGGCGGCGGCGCTTGCCTCCCGGCAGCGGCAGCATGTCCAGGTAGAGGATCAGGTCGACCGAGCGGAGGATCTGCCGCAGCGGGACGGTGTCGTCGGAGAGCCCCTGCTCGCCCATCAGCATGTCGGCGAAGCGGTGGATGGCGTCGTCGGCGCTGCGGGCGTGGACGGTGGACATCGCGCCCTTACCGGCCTGCAGCACCTTGATCACGACGACGGCTTCGGGGCCGCGCATCTCGCCCATCAGGATCCGTTGGGCGCTGGATCGCAGCGACTTGTTGAAGCAGTCGGCCAGGGAGTACACCGCTGCGGCTGCATCGCTGCCGGCGAACTGCGCCGGGATGTACTGCAGCGGTTCGACCTGGCTGTGACGCTTGCGCAGCCGGTTCAGGTACAGCTCGCGCTCGGTCTCGATCGTCACGAGCTTCTCTTCCCAGGGCAGGCATGCCGCCAGCGCGCGCAGGAACGTGGTCTTGCCGACGCCGGGGTATCCGGCGACGAGGATGGTGAGGTTGGCGGCGACCGCGGCGCGGAGGAAGTCGGCCATCTCCACGGTGAGCATGTTCTTGGCGACGAGCTCGTCCAGGTCGATGTCGACGAGGTTGTGCTTGCGGATGGTGAGGGTCGTTTCCTCGCTGATCTCCTTGGCAGTCGCCGACAGGCGCGCGCCGCCGATGTCGAGGTCGATGTGCCCGGCGGGGCGGGCGAACGATCGGCCGCGCTGCTGGGCGATGGTGGCGATCATCTCCTCGAGCTCGTCGTCGCTGTCGGCGATCGGGGGTCGCTGGTGGCGGGTGCCGTCGCCCTTGGTGACCATGACGTTGTCGTGGCCGACGACCGAGAGGTCTTCGACGTCGTTCTCACGCAGGTACTGCTGCAGTCGCCCGTATCGGAAGGCCGTGTCGAAGATGGCCTGCACGTAGTGGGCGCGGGTGATCTCGCCCCAGGCGTAGTCGGAGCCCTTGGACATGGACAGGTACTCCGCGTGGCGGTTGACGCTCTCCTTGATCTTCACGAGTGCGTTGCGCTCGAAGGCGGTCTCGGGACCGGCCGAGGCGGTCGCGACCTCGAAGGTGTGCCGCGGCCGCGCTCCCCCGGAGTCGTCGAGCTCGAGCTCGCGAGTGAGGCGCTGCACGAGATCCCAGTCGACCTCGAGGTACCCCTCCGCTCGGATCTCACCGAGGTCCGGGGAGTCGTGGACGATTGCGGGCGGGTCGTTGCGGCGTGAGCGCAGCATCGGGGCCGGCTCGTTCTCCTGCACAGCATGCAGATGGGGACGCCCGGTCGCTGCGGCGAGAAGGTGGGAGTTCTCGCGGCTGCGCTCCCGGAACTGCGGGACTTCCTGGATGTAGGGCGCTGCGGTCCTCGGGTCGCGCTGGGGCTCGAGGTTGCCGCCCGTGGGGTTCCCGGCGAAGAGGTCGCCGAGGAAGGGGCGGGTGGAGATCTCGATCTCGGGGATCTGGTCGTCGGCCATCAGCTGACCTTCCTGTCGAGTCCGTCGCGGCTGACCAGCGTGTCCAGCTCGATCGCGATCTTGCGCGCCGCGGCGCGGTACCGGTTGCGGTTCGGCTTGGGGTCGGGGCGCCCGTGCGAGAACGTCGCGGCCCCTGTCGGGTCGTACGGGAATGTGCCGAGAACGGGCATCACGTGCTGGTGGAAGTCACGGGCGGGGATCTGCTCAGCAGGGCCTTCCGTCAGCAGCAGTCCATACCGCTTCCCGCGGGTGAATGCGTCGACCCGCGTGGCGAGGTCGTCCATGGCCAGGCGCCGGTAGAGACGGTTGAGGTCGACCATGGTCGGTTCGGCGAGGATGACCGTCCGGTCTGCGGTGTCGATCAGCGTCAGGCGCGGGTCCTCGGGAACAAGTCGGCCGAGGTCGACGATCACGTCGACGCCGTCCTCGGAGATCGAGCGCAGCAGGCTGGGCAGCTGCCCCCACAGGCCGCGGACGCCGTCGACGACACGCATGTTCACGAAACCGGGCACAACCCACAGGCGGTGGTCGGCGGGGATGGCCGGCAGCGGCATCTCCTTGATGGGCGGCAGATCGTGGACCGCGATCGACAGCGCCAGCTCCGGGTCGAACACGTCCTCGCGGCGCAGCACACCGCGAGTGGATGCGAGAGCGACCTTCTCGATGCCGCCCGCCTTGGACGGCAGGTTGGAGCGGAAGAATCCGGTCATCATCGACGATGCGCCGTTGGTGTCCGCCTCGAGGAGGACGACCGGGCGTGGCCAGTGCACGGCCAGCGCGGTCGCTGCAGTGGTGACACCGGGAGAGCCGGCGAGGCTGGTCAGGACGAGTACGGCCACGCCTACTCCCCCTCGCCGGTCTCGTCGTCGCTCTCCTGCGTCTGTGAGGTGCCGGTGGCCGGGGCGACGTAGACGGCGATGGCGCCGGCCGCCGCGGCGGCGCTGACCTGCGGGGCGAGCTGCGCGTTGACGTAGACGTCGACCACGGCGCGGATCGTCGATCCGGATCCGGAGTCGGCCGGGTAGGTCACCTGGGAGATGACGGCCGGGATGGTCTGGTCGATGTCCACCTCGATCGGTGCGCCAGCAGCGGTGGCCTGGTTGCTCAGCGGCACCAGGATGACCTCGTCGCCAGCGTGCAGCCGCTGCAGCGGGAGCTGCTCGGGCTTGAGGCTGATGCCGACGACCGCGCGCCCGTCGGGTGCGGCGAGTGCGTCGGTGACGGACGCTGCGGTGACGAGGCCGCCGGCGGGGATGTCGACCGCGGCGATCTTGCCCAGGATCTCGTTCGCACGGTCGACGGGGATCGCCTCGGTGTTCTGCCCCTCCGAGATGGCGATCGTGGTCAGGTCGGCCTCGGCGATCACGCTTCCGCGTGCGATGTCGTGCTGCACGACGAGGACCTGATTGGTCTGGCTGACGATGTTGTAGCCGACGCCGCCGGCGATCGCGCCGAGCAGCACGATCGCGATGGCGGCGGCGATCCAGATCGCCGAGCGCCGGGTGCGCACCGGAGCAATGGTCGGAGCCTCGTTCGGCTGCTCCACGCGCGGCGCGCTCCCGGGAGCCTCCACGGTGACGGTCTGGCTCATGTGTGCCTCTTCCCTGCAGGTGGTCTCTGCCTACTAGGGGTGGGCCCGTAGATCCGAAGTCGACAACTCGATATCGGCCGGCGAGCTTCCCCCCGGTGCTCCCCGCCAGGATACAGGCTTGCGAAGATTTAGATAGCCTCTGGCCGACTTCCGTTACAGGAGATTCACCCCCGTGTCGGCCGTTTGGGGGACACGCTCCCGATGGGCAACGCTTCCCTCCCGGCCGAGAGCCACCGCCCTGACAGAATCGATCTCATGCTTCCCGAGCCTCTCGACGCCATCGACACGTTCGGGATGCCCGCCGTGCGTGCCGGCATCGTCCGCGCGGCCGCGGCGAACGGATCCGTCACCGCCGAGCAGCTGATGTCGGATCTCAGCGTGAGCCGCAGCACGATCACCTACCACATCAAGCCCCTCGTCGCGGCGGGACTCCTGGTGCCGAACGCCGACCCGACGCGAGCCGGCGCCCGGTCGGGTTTCAACAGGCTCATCTGGTCGATCGACCGCGCTGCACTGGACGCGCATCTCAAGGCATTGGAAGCGGAACTGACAGGCAGCCCCCGCTCCGAGTGATGCAGGCCTCCGCCCGGGCCCTCTCATCTCGGGTCGGCGTAGAGTCCGCGCTGAGCGTTACACGCTGGGCGGCGGAGGGAAGTCGTCCCACTCGTCGCGGGATGCGACAGGCTCGTCTCTCTCGGCCGTCATCGATCGGACGTAGTCGCCGAGGTACGGCAGTGAGAATGCCACGTACCCGTGCCCGTCGGCTTTCACGTAGCCGGTGTCGATGAGCCGTCGCTTGTAGACCTGCACGTACTGGGCTGAGACACCCATCCGATTGACGATGTCGGAGATCTTGCTGCGCCCGTGGTCCTGTGCCATCGCCTGGACGAACTCCCGGTCCTTCTCGGAGAGGTCCTGGTAGACGCGGCTGATCACACGGCGCTGCACCGCTTTGATCGCCTTCTCATGTGCGACCTCGGCGTCGGCGACGCTGATGCGGAGGGCGCTCGGGGTGTTCCTCCAGGCGTAGTCGCCCACGAGCTGCACGAGGTACGGGTACCCCTGCGAGACTGCAACGAGCCGCACCAATGCCTCTTCCTCGATCTCGCGCCCTCCGATGCGGATGGACTCCTCGAGTACGCGCCGAGTTTCCTTGGGCGTGAGCCTGCGGAAGTCCAACTGCTTCGAGCGACGCAGGAACGTCGTGTGAACCTGCTCGAGCAGCGCGTCCAGATCCACCTTGATCCCCGCGAACACGATCATCACGTTCGCTCCGCCCTGTAGTGCGTGCGATACCTCCAGCGCGAACCGTGACAGCTCGCGCAGTCGCGTCTTGCCCGAGGAGACCTCGTCAATCGTGATCAGGATCCCCGCCTGACCGATGTGCTCCGAAAGCGCGATGAGATCCGTCCGCAGAAGCGGCTTCACCTGCCGGTGTCGGTCGACGTACTGCAGCTGCGCGTTGAGCTGCCAGATCCCCAGCCCAGCCAGTCGCGTCCGTGTGGCCGGTTCGAGCTTGTCCAGGAGCGAGGGGATAGCCGTGTCCATCACTCGCTCCATGAGCCCGGAGCTTGCATCGTCGCTGATGACCAGCCAGCCGTGTTCCAATGCGGCGTCCTGGAGCATGGTGAGCATCGAGGTCTTACCGGCACCGCGGAGGCCGGAGATGAGCACGGAGTGGTTCTCGCCGAAGTCGAGCGTGCGGAAGACCTCGGTCAGTTCATCGAGCTCTTCCTTGTGCCCACCGAACACGAGGGGTCGGCGGCCGTATCCTGGGCTGAACGGACTCGTGACGTGCTCGGCTTCTCGAGGCATCAGCCCTCCAGATTTCGTATTTACTTTATTTATTCTGCCATAGGTCCTTCTCCACGGTCCTCGGGAGATACGCCGGAGCGCTGAGTCCCGATCGGACAACGAGATCTTCGTCCAGCAGGTTGCTGGACACTTGCCGTGGACACCTCACCGTTGCAGGTGACTTCCTGCGCAACGGCCTCAGAGCTGGTCGCGGGCGGCGTCGCGGAGTCGGCCGCGGATGCGGTCGACGCGCTTGCGCATCGCGGCGACGGTGAGGCCGAGGTCGTCGGCGATCTGCTGGTGGGTCTCTTCACCGAGGGCGGCGCGGGACAGCAGCGCGATCTCGTCGCGGTCGAGGACGCGGGTGTCGAGGGCCCAGGTGAACAGTCGTGCCAGCTGCACTTCGGCCGGGGCTTCCGGCTGCTCCCACTCCCCTGCCTGGACCTCGAGGACCTCGTCGGAGACGGGCGCGGTGTTGTCGTGGATGTGGCGCTGGTTGGCGCTCTTCTCGGGCGCGAGCAGCCCGAGCATGTTCATGGTGAGGTTCGCGTGCACCCGGGCGTGCAGGTGCAGCTTGTAGGTGCGGATGGACTCCCAGGCGGCGCCGATCGCGTAGCCGACGCGATCAGCGCGGTCGAGGTCGTCGAGGCTGGTGACGCGGTGGGCCATGCGCTGCGCGGCGGGGATGAGCACCTGGACGAGGACGCGCTCTGCGATCCGGTCGCCGCGGCGGGCGAGCGTGATGAGGGGGTAGAGCAGTGCGTCCTGAGCGGGGCCCCTGGTGGTGCGGATCTGCTCGAGCAGTTCCCCGCAGGTGAGCGTGCCGAGCTCACCGAAGGTGTGCTCGCGGGCGACGTGAGTGCCGGCCCAGTCCTGGTTGAGGCGGGTCATCAGCGAGACGGGTGCGGTGGTCGAGGACATCGGTGCTCCAAGCGGTGCGGCGAACCAGATCGCCCCCGACGTTCCTCAGCGCGCGTGTAGCGCCACGTGTACTTCCCCTCCGTGCGTGCGTGACACGGACTCCCGGAGAACCGCGTGTTTCCGCGGCTGTGTGGGTGTATCCGCGAGATCGGCAGATTTTTCTGACGGATTTGTCGACTCTCGGCTCCAGCGCCGGCCCCTTGTAGGTGAAGGGGTCGCGAGCGGCGCGACCCGGACCAGGGAGCGACGAGATGGGCGCACAGAAGGACAGCGACGACAACGCGATCAGCGCTGAGCTGCTCAGCGAGCTTCACGATCAGGCACAGGTTCTCGACGTCGTCGACGAGGGCCACGACATCGCCTTGGATCTGCACACCGAGCTGTTCAATCCGTCGACCCGTGAACGTGCGCTCAAGTTCCTGCAGTCGCCGCGCTATGAGACCGCTGCGGAGAAGTTCCGCCGCCTGGTGAACTCGTCCGAGCCGCTGTCGGGTGGTGATGCAGCGTGAGCCTGTTCAAGAAGAAGCAGCGCGCTGAGGAGACCGTCGAGGCCTCGCCGGCGCCGATCGCGGCGGGCAGCTCGTGGACCAAGGGTCGCGCGCTGCTGCGCAACACCCTGACCGCCGCGGTGTGGGCGATGATCGTCGCCGGCGCGATCGGGTTCGTGGGCCAGACCATCGAGTGGATCAGCCCGAAGGAGCCCGCGGCCGCGGTCGTCGAGCAGGACGGGCTGACCGTGGGCCAGCAGCGTGCCGCCGGGTTCGCGCTGGAGTTCGTCTCCGCGTGGCTGTCGGCGACCAAGGACGACGCTGCCGGGCTGGAGTCCTACATCGACCTGTCGGCGGTGAGTTCGTCGCTGACCGAGCAGGCGTGGACCTACCGCGACCTGGCTGTCGTGTCGGCCGAGCCTGCTGCAGAACCGTTCGTGACGGTCGTGGTCTCGGCCAACGTGCAGGAGACGTCGTACGACGCGGACGGCAACGCCACCGAGAGCTGGCCGCGCCGGTTCTTCCAGGTGACGGTCGCCGTCGACGGCGACCAGATGAAGGTCGTCACGCTGCCGTCACCGGTCGAGGCACCGGCGCAGGGCAAGGCGCCGACGCTGGCGTACACGGAGCAGCTGTCGACGTCGGATCCCGCCGGGGAGACGACGATGCAGTTCCTCGGTGCGTACCTCGCCGGTGCCGGCGACCTGACCCGGTTCATCTCGCCCGATGCGGCGATTACCGCGGTCTCGCCGGCTCAGTTCGTGCAGATCGATCCGGTCGACATGCGCTCCGACGTCCCGCCGGTCGAGTCGGCCGGTGAGGGCTCCCAGATGCGGGTGCTCGCCACCGTGCGCGGGCTGAACGTCGACTCCCGGGTGCTGCCTGCCAGCTACGCGCTCACGCTCACGATGCGTGCCGGCCGCTGGGAGGTCTCCTCCGTCGACCTCGCCCCGCAGGTGCGGGTCGCCAGCGACTCGGCCGTGCCGTCCACCGAGCCTGCCCCTTCCACCGCTCCTCTCCCCTCCACCTCCGCAACCCCTACGCCGACCACCACGGCCGGCACCGACCAGTAAAGGAACCCTGAAATGGACATCCTCGCTTCCATCCGCAACCTGTCGAACGAGGTGCAGATCACCATCGGCGTCGTCGCTGGTGTCGTCATCCTCGGCTTCTTCGTGTGGCAGATCTCGAAGAACTTCACCATCGGGAAGCTCGTCGCCTCGCTGCTCACGGCCGGCCTTGCCGGCTGGGCGGTCGCCTCGGGCATCGGCTGGTTCCGTGACCAGCTCGGCGGCACCGTGAACTCGGTCTCGTCGATGGGCGACCCGATCGTCATCAGCGCCCTCACCGCGCACGCGTCGACCGCTCTGACCCTGTTCTGAGCGTCCTCGGCGAGCCCTGCTGGAGGAGGTGACACATGGCGAAGGACGAAGCCCCGGCCGAGGTCGCACGGTTCTACACGCGCACGAGGCGGTTCCCGAAGTTCATCGGCAAGTTCACCGACGGGACGAAGATTCCCGGCGGCCCGTACACCCTGTTCCAGGGTGCGGTGCTGGCGGTCGTGGCCGTCATCGGGTTCGTGAGCCGGCCGCTGTGGTCGTTCGGCAGCGTGATCGTCGAGTTCGGCCTGGTGATCCTGCTCGCCTGGGGCGCTTCGTTCCTCGCGGGCCTGCTGCCGATCCAGCGGCGCAATCTCCTCAGCGTCGCCGTGAGCCTCTACTCGGCGGTCAGCAAGCCGGCCTCCGGACGTATCCACGGCCACACCGTGCAGGTGAGGAGCCCGCACGCGGCGTTCGCCCCGCGCGGTGCGGTGTTCGATCCCGCCGATCCCTACCTGGTGCCGGCCGCGGCCTCGGCGTCTCCCGAGGTCGCGCCGGCACCTGTCGTGAACGACCCGCAGCCGACCACGGCCGCGGTCAAGCAGCCGGTCGCACTGACCGGTGTGGAGCGTCTGCTGCTGCAGACGCAGGGCAAGTAAGGAGCCGATGATGCAGCTTCCCGCGACTTGGATGACGCGCAACCTGATGTGGACCCGTCAGGGCGTCGTATGGGCGACGTGGCGCCTGCAGCCGGCCACGGTGAAGAACCTGCCGATCATCTACCCCTACGCGTCGAAGGAGGAGCGTCAGATGGTGCTGCTGCACCACCAGGCGTTCTACCAGTCGCTCAAGGGCGAGGCGCTGCTGCTGGGGCTGTGCGCGGACCTGGATCCGGTGGAGCTCGTCGAGAAGATGCTCGAGGGAATCGACATCCAGGAGTGCCCGGATTGGGCCGAGGAGGTCGAGCTGCAGCTGGACTCGCTCGAGAGCGTCCCGCTCGGCACGCGCGCGTTCTGGCTGTCGGTGCCCCTGGCGGCGGTCAGCATGAAGGATCGCTTCTGGCTGAGCGCGGAGGCTGCCGGGGACCAGCTGAACGCGACGCTGGGGCGCCCGCGGCGCGGCCCCTCCCCGGCTCGGGTCGCGTCGATGCTCGCCGCTGCAGAGGCGATCCAGAAGCAGATCCCCGCAGCGTTCAACGCAACGCCGGCCACCGCCGCCGAGCAGGCCTGGATCGTGCAGCACTCCGCCAAGCGCGGGCTGAGCGCCGACTCCGTCGCGCCCCTGCCGGAGCCGATCGGCTCCCCCGCCACGGCGCGCAGCGCCGACACCCAGGAGCGGTTCCGGCTCACTCTCCCCGCGGCGCTGCCGTCGGTGTGGTTCGACGAGGGCGGTCAGACCGACTCGAAGAATGCGCGGTTCATGGCGCACCGCCGCCGCTTCCTCAAGATCGAGACCGACGGCTGGGCGGCCCCGTCGTACCAGGTGCTCCTCGGCCTGGCCGACGGCCCCCGTGGCGGTTGGGAGTCTCCCGGCGCCGAGTGGGTCTCCTTCGTGGACCAGCTGCCGATTGACGTCGACTGGGCGCAGCGACTGACGGTCACCTCGGGAGCGGAAGTCCGGCTGCGCAACAAACGCGCCGAGCGTGAGCTGCACGACCAGTTCGACCAGCAGGAGTCCGCGTCGACGATCACCGGCGGTTCCTCCGACCTCGAGCAGCTCGCCGCGGATCTGGCCGCGTACCACGCGAGCCTGAACCGCTCGGACAAGGAGGTGGAGGTCCTCGGCGCGACGATCTTCGCCGTCGGCGGTGAGACGCCCGAGATCGCGCAGACCAAGGCGAAGCTCGTCGTCGACGAATACTCGAGCCACGAGTTCACCCTCAAGGCCGAGATCGGCGAGCAGGAGAACCTGTGGTGGGCGTTCATCCCCGGCACCCCGCCTGAGCGGATCGTGCGTGACCTGCAGCAGGTCACCACGGGTCGCGAGTTCGCCAGCGGCGTGCCGCTGGTCTCGTTCGAGCTCGGCGACGCCAAGGGGGCGAAGTTCGGTGTGAACATCTCCAGCGGCCGCCGCACCCCGGTGCTGCGCGACCACGCCGGCGTCATCCGCGGCAACAGCTCGGCCAGCTTCGGCGTGGTCGGCGAGAAGGGCGGCGGCAAGAGCGTCCTGATGAAGGACGACATGGGCATCGTCGCCGACCGCGGCGGCCGGGTGATCGCGATCGACCGTACCGAGGCTCGCGAGTACGCCACCTTCGCCCGCAGCCTCAACCCCGACTCCACCGCGATCGTCGACCTGATGGAGCCGGAGTATTCGCTGGACCCGCTGCGCGTGTTCGGCCCGATCACCGGCGCCCGGATGGTGCAGTCGCTGTGCGCGACGATGCTGGGCATCTCGATGAAGGACGACCGCGGTGTTGCCCTCTCCAGCGTCCTCGAGCCCGCCTATCTCGCCTCGCACAACATCACCTCGCTGCGTGGCCTGGTCGACGACATCGCCGAGCTCGGCCCCGAGATGAAGCAGCTGCACGGGCTGCTGCGCACCGTGTCGACGAAGGACTTCGGCCAGGTTCTTTTCGATGACGGGCTGCCGGCCCTGGACATCGACTCTCGGGCGATCGCGTTCCTAACCGCGGGTCTGAGCGTGCCGGACCGCAGCGAGCTGGAGCACAAGCACCTGTTCGACGAGATGTCGCCGGAGAAGATCGTGGGCCGGTCGCTGCACGCGATGCTCATGAGCATCACGCGGCAGATCTGCTTCCAGGACCGAACCGATCTGGCCGCGGCGTACATCGACGAGTGCTACTCGGTGACGCAGTCCCCTGAGGGCGAGCGAGAGGTCATGTACTTCCTCCGCGATGACCGCAAGCACTTCGCGCTGCTGGGTCTGGGTGCCCAGGATGTCGGCCCCCTGGGGACGCCCACGACCCGCGCGATGCTCAAGAACCGCTTCGTCTCGCGGCAGCCTTCCGAGGATCTCGCGTTCGAGTCCGTGCAGTGGCTCACCGGCCGTAAGCGCGAGGAGGACGTCGAAGACCAGTACGTGCGTGCCGTGATGGAGCTGAGCCCCGTCGGCGCCAACAACAAGGTCCTGCCAGGCCGTGAAGGCGAGATGCTGATGCGCGACCAGCTGGGCCGGATCGGTCTGTTCCAGAAGTCGCTGCCGGAGCGACAGCACCGCCGGCTGGCGCTGCTGTCGACTCCCCCGGTGAAGGCGGCCGCGTGATGATCGGGTTCTACGCGCGCACCATCGACGACGCGTTCGTCCGTCCGTACTGGGCGATCCGGATGTGGGCGGCGCGTCACCCTCGCTGGGCGCAGGCGCTCGCGCTGACGCTGCTGGTGGTGGTGCTGGTGGGGCAGCCGATGGCCGCGCACGCGGTGACGGTCGTCAACCCGCTGGTGCCGGGAGATCTGACGGACTCCTACGGCATCCCGCTGTCCAACTACGCCGAGCTGCCCATCGACAAGGGCGGGATTACCGACCCGATCAAGGCGATGGTCTCCGGGCTCACGGCGTTCTTCTGGGCGATTCATCTCGCGCTGGTGTCGTGGATGATCTGGCTGTGCGATTGGCTGCTCAAGTTCGAGTGGCTGAACCTGCTCGTGGTGCCGTTCACCACCATGGCGGAGCGAGTGCAGGAGTTCCTCACCCGTATCGGCTGGATCCCGATGGCGCTGACCGTGGCCGCGGCCGTGGGCGGGGTGATGCTCGTGGCCGGCAAGGTCGGCAAGGGCGCCCAGGAGATGTTTGTCGCCGTCGTTGTGTCCCTGCTGGCGACCGGGGTGCTGGCCAATCCGGTCGCCTCGATCACGACCGCCGGGGGCGCGATGGACAAGGCCCGCGAGTACGGCGGGTCGCTGTCTGCGCTGGTGGTGAGCGAGAACTTCGATGATGCGCTGAACGTCACCGATCCGGCGGCGGCGATCTCCGACTCGGTCACCGGCCAGCTGGCCGACATCTTCCTGCGCCTGCCGGCACAGACGGTCGCGTTCGGCGGGCCGCTTGAGGGCGATCCGAACAACGCGGAGTCGTGCGCGGGGATCTTCGCGGACCGCATGAAGAACGCTCCGCCCGCGGTCGAGGAGAACACCCTCAAGGACGACATCCGCGGGTGCGATGAGGAGGCCAAGCAGTATTCGGAGAGCTTGAACTTCACCGCCCCGATCCAGCTGCTGTTCGTCGCGCTCGGCTCGATCGCGATGTTCATCCTCCCGATCGCGTTGGCGGTTCTGCTGCTGACCAGCGTGATCGGCCTGCTGCTGTCGGCGTGCAAGAGCATGTTCTGGGCGTACCTGGCGATCCTCCCGATGAACCGGTACGCGCTGTGGCGATCGGTGATGGACACCCTGTTCGGGCTCGGCGCGATCATCGTGGTGGTGGTGCTGCTCGCCGGCGCCCTCAAGGTGATCTCCGACACGGTCGTCGGTCTGAACGATCTCGGCGTCGGCGTCCTGCCCACGAGCCTGTTCTCGCTGCTGCTGGTGGCCGTCGTGGTGACGCTGCTCGTGAAGGCACGCGAAGGCACGCTCAAGAGCGGCAACGCGATCGCGAACGCCATGTCCCGTTGGGGTGCGTCACGAGGCGGCGGCAGCGCTCCGAGCCCGGTGGCGTCGATGATGACCGTCGGCGCGGCGCTGTACGGGGCGCAGAAGCTGGCCCCGGTCGGTGCTCGTGCCATCAAGGCCGGGGTGAATGGGGTCGGCAACCTCGCGCACAAGGGGCACCAGCTCGCGTCGAAGGGTCGTGGTGCGATCTGGAGCGACTTCGGCCGGAAGTACCCCTACCCCACCCACCAGGGCCCCAAGCCGGGGCCGAACCCGGGAACGGCGCCCGATGCCGGGCCGGACCAGCCGAAGCCGACCACGCCGCTGACTCCGCCGCCGGCACCGGGCACGTCCACTCGCAAGCCGGTGGGGCCGCGGCCGTCGACGCCGCAGGCACCGCGGACGAGCCTGTCCCGGCTGCTCGGATCCGAGGAGTCGCACGAGCTGACGTCAGTTCCGGCCGAGCGCACCCCCGATGCCACGCCTCACGAGATCGAGGTGCGGCAGGTCGAAGAGGCGCCGCGGCCGCTGGACCAGGTGCGAGTGAACCGACGCCGGATCTACACCTCCGGGGACGGCAAGCCTCAGGTGCGACGCCCGAAGTCGACCATCGTGTACGACTACACGGCTCTGCAGCGCAGCTCGGCGCGGAACCGGTCGGCCGCGGCCGCCCAGCTGCGCACCACGCTCGAGCAGGCACGCGTGCCCGCGGAGAAGGCCGGTGACCTGCACCAGCGGCTCGCCGTGCGGATCGGGCGATGAGCGAGCTTGCCAAGAACGCGGGCAAGGCGGCCGCTGGGGCCGTCAAGAAGAAGCTGCTCATGCTGCTGCTGGTGAAGATCGGGCTGCCCGTTGCGATCGCCGCGGTGCCGATCGTCGGTATCGGTGGGGCGATGTTCGCGGTGGTCAGCACGCTGTCCGGTGGCGGCGGCGGGGACTATGCGGTCTCGTGCACCATCGACGAGGAGCTCGCCGGTGACGGCCTGACCGTGCGCTCGGCGCCCGGGGATGAGGGCACGGCGCAGACGGTCACGCTCGAGCGGCAGCAGCTGCTGTACGCGGCCGAGATCATCTCGGTGGCGCAGCAGCAGGGCGTCCCGTTCAACGGCTGGAAGATCGCGCTGATGACGGCGCTGGTCGAGTCACGGCTGCTGATGTACGCCAACGACTCTGTCCCGGAGTCGCTCGACTACGCCCACGATGCGGTCGGCTCCGATCACGACTCGGTCGGCCTGTTCCAGCAGCGCCCCGCCTCCGGGTGGGGCACCGTCGCGGAGCTGATGAACGTCTCCTACAGCGCCCAGGCGTTCTTCGGCGGTCCCGAGGGGCCTAACGGCGGATCTCCGCGTGGTCTGCTCGACGTCGACGGGTGGGAGACGATGACGCTGGGCGAGGCGGCCCAGGCCGTGCAGGTGTCCGCGTTCCCGGAGCGCTACCAGGTGTGGGATGTCGCCTCCGAGGACATCATCGAGGCGGTCCTCCCGCTCGTGCAGTGCGAGGAGGGTGCCGGCGGGGCCGGCACCGGGAAGGCTGCGCTCCCGCTCGATCCCGGGTTCGTTCTCACCAGCGGGTTCGGCCCGCGTGACGCGCCGGCCGCGAACGCGTCGACCTGGCACGCCGGCATCGACCTGCTCAACCCCGGCTCCCCCTGCGGGAAGCCCGTGTACGCGGTGCAGGACGGCACCGTCACGTTCTCGAGCTCGCTGTGGTTGTCGATCCAGCACCCGGACGGCTACACGATCAGCTACCTGCACATGTACGAGTCCGATCACACCGTGCAGGTCGGCGACACCGTCGTCGCAGGTCAGCGCATCGGGGCGGTCGGCAACGCCGGCTCCGAGTCGGGGATGTCCAGCGGCTGCCACCTGGATCTGCGCATCAGCGTGGCCGGGAACACCAACCCTCAGATCGCCCAGCTGCAGACCGTCGCCGACCTCGGCGGTGATGCGCAGTGGGCCGACTACGTCAACCCGATCGAGTTCATGAAGGCCATCGGAGCGCCCCTGTTCGTCGACGCCGGCTGACGGATTTGTCGACTCTGCCCTCCCGCGCCCGCCCCTTACGAGTGAGACCCCGTCTCAGAAGGAGATCCTGATGAAGAGCAACGACCCCGACGACATCATCACGTTCTTCGTCGTCATCTTCCTGGCCGCCACCTTCGGTCCCGTGCTCGCCGGGAACCTGTTCCCGCAGGTGCGTGCCTTCCTCGTGGACTGGCACATCCTCGTCACCGACGGGGTGCTCGTGCCGGTGCTGGACGGGGCGGGACTGGACATCGGCCGCGTGCTGATCGCCGGCGGGGTCCTGGCGGTGCTCATCCTGCTGCTCGTCTGGGCTTTCCGGCTGCACCTGGCCCGGTCGCGGAAGGTCGAGGGCTGACCATGGCGCGTCCCCTGGTGGCCGAGGCCACCCTCCCGAAGATCAAGGCTCCCGTCGGGCCGGTGTGCGCGATCGCGGCCGCCACGACCATGGGCGCCGGATTCGGCATCGTCACCGACTCGTTCGGTCTCGCCGTCGCGGCCAGCAGCGCCGGCGCCGCGGCGATCGCGGGCACGATCACCCGGCATGTCGTGCGCCGGCGGCGGCAGGAGCTCGTGGACCTGTTCCTGCTGCGCATGGGCGGCATGCTCGGCTGGCAGGCACCGGAGCGCCAGCACGTGCTCGCCAAGCGCTGGCGGGGCGGGTTCGGGGCGATGATCGCGCGCGGCGTCGACAAGCTCGCCGGCGACCGCTCCCCCAGGCCCGTGCGAGTAGTCGCCGAGCGCTGGCAGGGCGGTGTGATCGGGTACCCGCAGCGCCTGGTGCTGCATTACAACCCAGTCGGCGACGAGTCCGTGCCCGAGATCATCGCCGAGGCACGACGGCTCTCCGAGCGCGCTTTCGGGGCCCCGTACCGCCTGTCCACGCACAAGCAGAAGGGGCGCCAGGGCCGCATCGTGCTCGCCCGCGCCGAGTCGGATTCCGACCGGTCCCGGGAGGCGCAGATCGAGCGCGTCAACACCGTCGTGGCCAAGACCTTCGGCGGCGATGCGAAGACAGCGGTGAAGCTGAACGACGCCGACCAGGTAGTCGAGATCACTGTGCGGTATGAGGTCACCCCACGGCTGAGCTCTTCCGCGCTGCGTGCCCGGATCGAGTCCTCCCTCTCCTCCGTCCTCGATGGCCGCTGGAGGGCGTTCTGGGACCTGCAGAACGACGTGGTGCGGTTCGAGGTGCGCCCCAGCCTCGCCGACGTCATCCCGAACCCGAACATCGCCCCGCCGGCCGAGGACGTCGATCCGCTCAAGACGTACGACAAGCTGCGTGTGCCGTTCGCGATGGACGAGGACGGCAACGTCATCACGTGGAAGCCCAAGGACGACCCGCACGGCCTGGTCACTGGCAAGACCGGCAAGGGCAAGACCGTGTGCCTGCTCGGCATCGTGCAGTTCCTCGCCGCCCACGGGTGGGAGATCTGGGGCATCGATGGCAAGCGCATCGAGCTGCTCGGCCTGCGTGAGTGGCCGAACGTCAAGCTCATCGCCGGACGCATCGACCACCAGGCACGCGTCGCCCACGAGATCTACACGCTCATGCAGAAGCGGTTCGAGGACTACGAGGCCGGCAAGGTGCGCCTCGAGGACTTCACCCCGGTGCTGTTCGTCGTCGACGAGTTCAAGACCTTCAAGAACGCCGTCACCCGCTGGTACCGCAGCGTCAAACCCAAGGGCCCCGGATCGCAGGCGCCTGTGCTCGAGGAGATCAGCGACTTCGTCTCGCTGGCCCGCAAGGTCCGCATGCACCTGATCATCGGCCTGCAGCGACCCGACGCCGAGTTCCTCACCGGCGACATGCGCGACAACTTCAACTTCCGCGTCAGCTTCGGACGCCTCTCCCCCGACGGCGCGAAGATGATGTGGGACAGCTTCTCCACCGGCGTCGCCATCCCCGTCAACGCCAAGGGCCGCGGCATCGCCTACAACCAGCACGGGGTCCCGGTTGAGATCCAGTCGTTCTGGACACCGGACCCGTACCAGACACAGCCCGACAGGCCCGAGACGTGGGTGTTCCCCGGGGACGACGAGCTCGTCGACAACATCCGCCCCAACGTGCGCCTGCACGAGCTCATGGCGATCGTCGACCCGGAGGATCTCGCCGACATCGACGAGACGGGCGATGCACTCAACTACAACGACTACATGGCCTCCCGGATCGTCCCGGCAGGCCGCGCCCCCGAGCTGATCCGCAAGGCCGCCGGCATCTTCGTCGACGGCCCTGCCTCGGCCGAGAACACGCAGCCATCAACCTCGCGAGTGGCCGTGCTCGAGCGGATCCAGCTGGAGGAAGAAGAGCCCGAGATCAGCGACGAGGAAGAGATGTTCGCCGGGTACTCCCCCGCCCGCGACGCCGTGATCGAGGAGCTCCTCGACGACAACGGCGACCTCGCACACGAGGGCGCGCTGCTACTCGTCGACGCCGACAACGACACCTGGGGACTGGTGGACTTCGCCGAACTCGATCTCGCCGACGAGGGCTACATCAGCATCAGCTACCGCGACTACGAGACCGGCGAACCCGGATCCCTCGACGTCCCCGCCGACGACACCATCTCCATCCGACTCCCCGAAGCAGCATGAGGTGCCGCAAGATTCTGCGCGGCGCGCCATGGAAGGTTCTGGCGACTGAGACTTATACGTGCTTGTATGTGTGTCATGTCCATTCCGACCGAACCGACGCCGCGCGAGAAGAAGCCTCGCCGCAAGATGGGGACGATCGTCGACCCCGTCCTGTCGAACTGGCGCATCGAGCGGGCCACTCGCGACCGGGTCAACACCCTCGCGAAGAGGGCGGACATGTCTGCCTCAGAGTTCGTAGACCTGATGGTCGCGAATCTGGAGCTCACCGACCAGGGCATCCCGAAGTGGTTGCCGGAACTGCCGCGCGACGGGGAGCTGCCTATCGACGTGCCGTAACGCAAGAGGCCCCCCGCCGAAGCGGAGGGCCTACACGCATTGGGTTCGGATCTTTCGAGTTTCGCCGCTCTGATCCGGGACTACTTCTTCAAGCGATCGACTGCCAGGTCACGTCGCTTGATGCTCTGCTCCGGGAGGTACCCGGGGCTTCGCCACACCCTCGGCCAAGAGGAGGTGCGTCCTCATCGTAGCGCAAACACATGCATGTGCACGAGATCAGCGCGCGAAATTTGCAAGCAGATTGCAAGCAGATTCGCCCGATCTCGTTCACTCCTACCTATCGGGTCTCCCCACCGTTCTGCCCGTTCAGGCGTCGGCCGTTCAGTCGCGCCCTGACGCCGTTGCGTCGGCGCCTGCAGGTGCTGACGGTCGTGTGGTGCGGGGCGGTTCCGCGCGTTGCCGGTCCTGGTCGCTGCCGGTCGAGGATGGCGCGTACGCGCAGCTGCCGGCGTGGTCGTCGATGAGCGCCTGGCTCGGGATCTGCGAGCGGGTGCTGCGCTCAGAGGCCGGCGAGAGGCTGCGCGCTGCGGCGAAGATCGCCGTCGACACGGTGCTGCGCGTCGCGCGGCACGATGCTGCGCATGCGGACCGGCGCACTGGGCGCGGGGTCTCCACCTCCCACGAGACGGTTGCGAAGGATCTGGGCATGTCCAAGCGGCATGTCGGCACCGCGCGGCGCCTGCTCGAGAAGCTCGGCCTTGCTGTGACGGTCGTGCGGGGGCGTGAGCTGTCCCCTGCCGAGCGTGCGGCGGCGCGCGAGGCGCACGGCAGCTACCAGACCTCTGCAGCGTCGGTACGGGCGCTGATCATGCCGGCGCCGGCTTCGCTGCCTGTGGATGATTTCCACCTACCCCGCAGGGGTTCAGTTCTTGAGGAATCTCCTGTTCCGAAGAACTCACCAAAGCGCGCGCAGGCGCGCTCGACGGCCGCTGCGCGGCCTCGATCGACGAAGAGAAGAGATTCCCGGCCCGACAGGGCCCCTCGCGCCCTCGAGCTGCAGCGTTTCGCGTGGCAGATCGCCAAGCATTTCGGCCTCCTGACCCCGGAACTGTCCCGAACGACACGGGATCCGCGGACCCTGGCCAGTTGGAGAAGCAGCGGATCCCTCGCGGGCGGCCGCCACATCGGCCAGCTGTGCCGGATCCTGGAGCTACACGAGATCACCCCTGCGCGCTACACCCTTGACACGCTCAGGGTCGAGCTGGATGCGGCGCTGCGTGAGCTGAACATCACACCCCTCGCAGGAGACGCCAAGCGCGACCGCATCGCGCATTTCGCGTGGACGCTTGCGCAGCTGGCACGGGTCCGTGGGGCTGCCACTCTTCTCGAATCGCGCAGGGCCGAGGAGGCGCAGCGCCAGCTCGCCAGGCGAGAAGCGCAGCGCCAGGCGGCCGAGCTCGCACGGAAACGGGAGCGGATGCTCGAGGAGTCCCGTGCCGCCGCCGCGGCCGCGCTCGCCCCGATCCGCCGCTCCCCCGCCCCCACGACCAGACTCACCGCGCGGGATCATGAACAGATCATCACCGCCGCCCTCGGGCCCGGGATCCTCCTGCACACCGCCAGCGAGCAGGCTCAGCTACTGGTCGGTCATCTCACGGACCTGCACCGCGCCCTGCGCGGCGCAGGCGGCTGGGAGTTGCACACAGAGGGATCCGTCCTCACCTGGTCGACGCCGGACGATCAGATCTCCGCGTCCGTCACAGGCCAGCACGTCCAGCTCACCGGCCCCACCAGCACGCCTCTGCCGGACGACGCCCAGAACGCCGTACACGCGCTCCAGACGTGCGCACCCCTCCCCTAGGCCTGACCGACCCAGAACGGCGCGTACAGGGCCGTTCCAGCGCTTCTACGGGGGCTTCCGGGCGGCTGGTGGTCGCCGAGTGAGGGACCCAAGCAGGGGGGATGGGCAACAACTCCGACAACTCTGGAAGTCTGCAACTTCCGAAGTTCCGGCAGGCGTCTGTAACTCTGGAAGTAACAGACTCTGGAAGTAACAGACTCTGGAAGTAACGAACTTGCAAAGTTCGTGAGTAACAGACTTACAAACTTCGCAAGTCTGTTACTCTCGGACTTACAGACTCCCGGAGTTCCTGTGCTACCGGAGTCTGGAACTTGCAGACTTACAGACTTGCGGACTTCTATCCGAAAGGGGATGGACATGGCAGTCACGGTGCCCACGATCGACCGGGAAGCGTTCAGCCGGGTGATCGCCGTCGAGAGCCTCAAGGGAGGCGTCGGGAAGACCACCATCGTCGCGAACGTCGGCGGCTACCTCGCCCTCTCCGGCGCGCGCGTTCTCCTGGTCGACCTCGACCCGCAGGGGAACCTCGAAGTCGACCTCGGCTACGTCGACGACGAGCGCAACGATGAGGGGGAGTCCCTCGCCAAGGCGCTGATGTTCGGCGGCGAGGTCGACGCGCTCACCAACGTCCGAGAGAACCTCGACGTGTGGGCCGGCGGGAGCGCCCTGCACAACGTCACCGCGGCGCTCAGCTCCAAGATGGGAAGCGACCCGCTCAACGCCAAGCTGGCGCTCGCCAGGATCCTCGCTCCCGTCGTCGACGACTACGACTTCATCTTCCTCGACTGCCCGCCCGGCGACGGCGTCCTCCAGCTCGCAGCCCTCGCGGCCGCCCGCTGGGTCCTCGTCCCCAGCCGGACCGGAGCCAAGGACATCGCCGGTGTGGTGAAGGTCGCCGAGCGGATCGACCAGGTCCTCGACGTCAACAAGACGATCGACCTCCTCGGCGTCGTCCTGTTCGCCGTCGGCACCGCCTCCGCCCGCAAGGACGGCACCGTGGTGATGAAGAACGCCGAGCGCGCCGCCCGGGACGACCTGGACCGGCTCTTCGGAGTCGGGGAAGAGGATGGCATCGGCCGGGACATCGTCTTCCGACAGGCCATCCGCCACAGCGAGGCCGTCGCCAGTCAGGCCGGCCGCGGAGGTCTCCTGGTGCACGAGCTCGACGAGCGCGCGAAGGAAGAGGCCAAGGCCGGCATCGCCTGGTGGAAGATCCGCAGCGGCGAGCTCAAGAACAAGCAGCTCACGAGCGCGACCGCAGGGTCCGTCGCCGACGACCTGCAGACGATCGCCCAGGAGATCAACGATCGCCTCCTCGAGGCGGAGAACGCGGTGCTGGAAGGAGCAAACGCATGAGCGAGACGACCACTCGAGGAATCGCGAACCTCGCAACCAAGCGCCGGCCCGACCCGAAGCGGATGCTGGCCCGGAACCGGCAGGACGACGAGGCGCCCAGCAGCGACACCCTCACCGCCGCAGAGCCGGCCCCGGCGCAGCCGTCGGCGCCGCAGCCGGTCGCGGCCGACAAGCCGAAGGCGACACGCGCCGAGCCGAGCAAGCCGCTCTACCTCCAGCTCGCGCGCAAGGAAGCCCGTCTGCGGGAGGACCAGCTCGAAGCGCTGTCCGTCCAGGCCAAGCGGCTACAGCGAGCCAAGGGCACCGCCGCAGGGGAGCGCATCACCGACAACACCCTCATCCGCGTCGCCGTCGACCTGCTCATCACGCGCTTCGACGACCTCGCCGGCGTAACCGAGGAAGAGCTGCGCAACAGCGTCATCCCGCCGCGCGGCACCCGCTGATACACGAACCGATACACGGATGGAGCACCCCGGAGACGGGGTGCTCCATCCGCGCGTGGGGCAGGTCAGCACGCCGGCGAGGCGCAGCGTGAGGGGAGCCCCGTCATCCGAGTCCCCGAGCAAGCGGTGACCGCCGGCGCCTGGCCTCGACTGCCGAGAGCGTCGGAACGCGTGGCCACCTGGCTAGGGGCACAGGAAGTCCGGGACTGACAGAGTGCCGGGCTTCGTGAGTCACAGAGTCGCAGAGCTCGGAACTCCGGCACTTCCAGAGTGTGAGGCTCATCCGGTGAAATCTGCATGCAGATTGCCAGCAGAAGCGATCGGCCGGAGTGACCAGAGATGGCGGGGAAGCGTGTATCGAACGAGACAACCTTGATAGGCCAAGCCTCCGCTCCCGCCCGCGCGATAACGCGCAGTTGAAGCTGCGGCTCAGCCTAGCAGGGTGGTCAAGGGGGCGGCGCGTGTTCTCACGCAACTTTCATGCATTTTTCGAGCCGCCAACCGCACATAGTTGGCCACCAGCCCAGGACTGTTGGCCTGGAGTCCCGCGGGGTGGTGGTCTTTCGGGCCCGCGGCGTCGTGACCGCGACGGGGTGAGCCATCGTGCGATGGTCAGTGAGAACGACCAAGAACTCACACAGAAAGACGACACCGCACGATGGCTCTTGACCAGTCTGCCCTCCTCGAGCTGCTCGGGGAACTGAAGCTCACCGGCACCACCGACCGCATCCGAGCCGCGACCGAGCGGCTCTACCAGGAGCTGATCGACGCGGAGACAGCCGCATTCATCGGCGCCGCCCCCTACGAGCGCACGAGCGAGCGCACGACTACCCGCAACGGTTCCCGGCCGCGGGTGCTGTCGACCACGGCTGGGGATCTGGAGTTGCGGATCCCGAAGTTGCGGCAGGGGTCGTTCTTCCCGTCGCTGCTGGAGCGGCGCCGCCGGGTCGACCAAGCCTTGTTCGCGGTCGTGATGGAGGCCTACCTCCACGGCGTCTCAACCCGGAAGGTCGATGACCTCGTCAAAGCGCTCGGCGCTGACACTGGCATCTCGAAGTCCGAGGTGTCCCGCATCTGCCAAGGGCTCGACGCCGAGGTCGCATCGTTCCGCGACCGCTCGCTGTCTGACATCGCCTACCCCTACGTGTTCCTCGACGCGACCTACTGCAAGGTCCGCATCGACCACCGTGTCGTGTCCCAGGCGGTCGTCGTCGCGATCGGCGTCGCCGCTGACGGGCGGCGGGTCGTGCTGGGCTTCGATGTCGGAGACAGCGAGACCGAGGAGTTCTGGAAGCAGTTCCTGCGCTCGTTGAAGACACGAGGTCTGGGCGGGGTGAAGCTGGTGATCTCCGACGCCCACGCCGGACTGAAGAAGGCCGCAGCGACCGTGTTGCAGGGCGCCGCCTGGCAGCGCTGCCGCGTCCACTTCATGCGCAACGTCCTGACCGCCCTCCCGAAGGGCCGGCAGGAGATGGTCGCCAGCGTGATCCGCACGATCTTCGCCCAACCCGACGCCGAGCACATCGATGCCCAGTTCGACGAAGTCGTGCGCATGATCGAGCGCGTCCACCCCAAGACCGCCGTGATGCTCACCGACGCCCGTGACGACATCCTCGCGTTCAAAGCGTTCCCCGCCCGGCATTGGCGACAGATCTGGTCCACGAACCCGCTGGAACGCCTCAATCGGGAGATCAAGCGCCGCACCGACGTCGTTGGCGTGTTCCCGAACAACGCCGCCCTGCTCCGCCTGGCCGGCTCCGTCCTCGTCGAGCAACACGACGAATGGGAAGCCGCCGACCGCCGCTACTTCTCCGAAGCCTCCATGACCGAGCTCACCGCGACCACCCCCACCATCGACGAGGCGGTGATACTCCCCGAGATCACCGCCGCCTAAACTAACGACAGCTGATCATCGCAACGAAGCGAAAGACCACCACTCAAACGGACGCGGCCACTGTTGGCCGCCGGAGACCCCGCCCACGACCCCGACGCGAGGGGCGTGGCAAGCTCAGAGCGGGAGGAAGCTCGGCACCCAGCGGGGTGCGCGGGGGAGGGGAGCGGGCGGTGGAGCTGGCGCGCAACGCCGAGAACGGTGAGGTCTACGACGCCGTCAGCTTCGACCGCAGACGACCTCGCCGGCGCCGCGTTCATCATCTGGGGACCGCTGCGACTGTCCGAGAGCAGCGGCAAGCTGCTCATCTTCGCCGACGACCTCGGTCTGCTCGACGTGCTCGTCCCCAAGTGACGCACGTAAGGACGGCGCACCCGGATCCCTTCGAACACATGTACTAAAGTCTTCTCGTCAGTCCGTCGGCCGGCGCGCGATATCGAGGAGTGTGCTCGTGGGCCAGAACCGCCGACACCCCCACAACGCTGGCCGCCTCGCTGAGCAGCGCGAACTGCGCGAGGCGCGCGCCCGCGGCCGACTGCACACGCTCACTCCCGAGCAGCTGGGCCAACGGGTCGTGTCGATCGTGCCCGACAGCATGCAGCTGTGGGGCCTCGCCTGGCTGCGGTTCGGGGACGTCGACGTGCGCGCGACTGTGCGCGTGCGGCGATGGACCGACGATGCCGTGGGCGTGGAGGTCGACGTCGACGGGGAGAAGCTGCGCTGCTGGGTCTGGCAGGGTGCCTGTCAGCGCATCGACGACCCGCGATCGGCCTGGTGATTCGGGGACGCCGACGTGCAGTCGGTCACGCGCGTCTGTCGCTGGACCGCGACCGCCGCGGGCGCCGATCTGGCGATCGACGCCCGGAACGGGTGCCTTGATCGCTTTCGGGTCGCGAGGTTGACTGACTGCGGAGGAACCATGAATCGAGAACCTGCACGACGCCGCCAAGCGCGCCACTGAGGCACTGCCGACCACCGAGACGCCGACCGCCGCCGGCCTCGACGTCGTGGCGCGCTGGCCTGAGCTGTTCGACGGGCTCGACGAGGTGCAGCGCAATGCGATCCGTCAGGCGTTCGCGGCGAACTGGCACGAGGGCTGGACCCCTAACCGCGAGGACGTCGCGGACCTTGCCGCGCAGACGCGCGGGGATATCACCGTCGATGAGTACTTCCGCCGGGCCGATGCCCGCGCCGGCCGCGCGGCCGGCGCTTCGTCGATCCGCTGACCCGTGGTCGGTGACGCCTGGGCGGATTACTTCTACCCGGACGCGCACGAGCACCGAGTCCCTCGACTTCGGAGACAGCGCCTGCCGCGTCCTCACGGCCGTGGCAACCAAACGTCGACAGCATCCCGGAGGGACACCACCAGTTCGGCATCAGATGAACGCTTCCGCGTTCGGGGGCAGCACGCACTTCTGCTGGGCGTAGGGACGCTCGACCTGCGGGATGTAGTCGACGTCGCCGCGGCGCTTGACCCGCACGCTGCCGTCGGCGCTACGGGTCTGCATGTGCGGGCCGGCGTTCGTCCAAGCGTTCTGCGCTCGGGTCTCGTTCCACAGTGCGAGTCGAGCTTCACTCGGCAAGCTTGAACGGTGCGTCCACCAGGCGCGCTTCTCCCCATACGGGCCGAACTGGTGGCCCTCGGAGTGAGCGATCGCGTCGTGGACCGCGCGGAAGACATCGTTGGCGACCATCCGGCGTCGGGACCCATCCGGCATGGTGACCGTGACCGGCTTGGCCATCGGGTGATCCGGGGGTAGTGCGCCTTCGCTGTCCTGAGACACCTCGGTGCGGAAGTAGTAGAGCCGCTTGTGATCGCGCAGGTCGCTGAGCATCTCAGCGCTGTTCGGGTACGGCTGCTCGGTCTCGCCGTGCCATGGCTCGAACCGGTATCCGGCTGCCGTGAGCATGTCCCACTGCTGGGCGACGTGCTGACGGAAGACTCGGTAGGAGCGCTGGATCTTCGGGTGGTCGGGCTGGTGCTCGCCCTGCTCATAGACGCGCGCCGCGGCGATGTCGTCGGCCGAGGTGAGATGCGGGATCCGCTGCCTGGGTGGGATGCCGTGCTGGTCGCAGTAGTTCTGTCGCAGCATCTGGATCGCCTTGATGGGGGTGTGTGCGAGGTGACTGTCGTCCTTCTCGACGAACTCGATGTGCGCCCGATCGACGTCGACGCCGCCGTACCGAGCAGCGAGCACTCGCTGCGCCTCGGCCGGCAGCGGCGCGCCGGGGGAGGCGATCTCGAGACGGCCATCGGTCACACGCCCGCCGTCGAGACCAGCCTGTCGCAGGGTCCTTAGAACGGCCGACGTGGGGGCGTCTCCTACGGCGACGCTGTACACGCGGCCGTCCGCGCTCTCGTCGTAGTAGCCGACCATGACGCTGTCCTGGTCGTACCTGCCGGCGATCTCGGCTGCCCACGCCTTGACGTCGTCGAAGTTCTCGGCGCGAACCTCGTAGGCGCCCGCCGGTTCCGTGTCGCCCTGCCAGAGCCCGTCGGCGGGCGCCTCGTGGACGAGCTCGAGGTTGTGCCGTTCAGCAGCTGCGTGGATCGTCTCGTCGAACTCGGCCCATTCATCGGTGTCGTAGTAGCTGGGCCGCGAGCTCAACCGCATCAGCTCGGCCGACTCCGGACGATACGGCGTGACGCCGATGAACGTGCGGATCCCGTCGGCCGCGGCCGCGGCGCGCGCCTGCGCGCGGGAGAGTCTGCGGCCCTCGGGGGAGCAGCGGGGACAGCGCCGCCCGCCCTGCTCGAGCGACCGGCACACCGATCACTCACCCGCCTTTGGCTGAGGGCCGCGGAAGAACGCGAAGCCCGTCTCCTTCGGGTGGCTCGCCGGCGTCGCGGCCGGGTCGTCGACGCGGGGGCTGTCGCTGCGCAGGGTCAGGCCAAGCAGCTCGGCGAAGTCCTCCTCGCTGAGCGCCCGAACGGCCTCCGCGTCGTCGACGTCGATCTGCCGGCCGCCGACGGTGTACTTGGTGCCCATCTGATTCACCTCCTCTCGGTGCTTTCCTCGGTTGTGCGCTTGGCCTGCTGTCGGTTCATCTGTCGTCCTCTGCATCCGCCTCGCCGACGGCGAGGCCCCTTCACCTACAAGGGGTGGAGGGGATGCGGGTCTGGCGACAAAGAGGGACCCACGACTTCGTTACTTCGGCGCCGCCGGCATTTCTTCCGTGGCGTCGACGTCGACGCCACGGAACCGCAGCACCAGGCGCAGGAACTCGTTGGGATGGCGCTCATGCAGCTTCACCAGCTCGCTCGTGCTGACCGATGGGCCCCGCGAGGTCGCCGTCGTCGCCGGCAACTGCATGTCGCCGAACAACGCCTCGCGCAGCTGCCGCGGTGACGCCAGGTTGATCTCCCGGCCGAGCAACGCGATCGCCTTCTGCGCAGCCTCGCGCTCCGCATCGCCGAGCGTCGCAGCCCGCACGCGGCCGCGGCTGCTCGAGCCACCCTGCAGCCGGCGCTCGCAGTATGCCTCCGCGTTCGCCTGGCGCCAGCGCGGGAACCTGTCCCCGGACGGCGTCACCGGTGCCGGGAAACTCTCATCACGCGACGCGAGCAGGTGCACCGCGTGCTCGCTCACCAGGAGCCGTGCGGCGAAGTAGTCGTATCCGACCAGATCCTCCTGCCCCTCCCACACCGGGGCGGGCTCGCGCTTCTGGCGTCGGGGCGCGCCGCCACGGTAGAGCCGCCGCCTCGCGAGCCACCTCTCGATGAACTCGTCGGCCGCGGCCTTGGGGAACCGCACGCCGTCGCGGTGGCCAGGTGGCGTGCGCGGATCCGGATCAGGGAACCCGGTGAAGCGCCCTTCGTACACGCCCGTGCGCACGCTCGAAGGCAGGATGTTCAGCCGCTCGGCGAAGTAGTCGTACCCCACCAGGCCGTTCTCGTCGACCAGCGGAGCAGACGCGTCGACCGGGCGCCGCGGCGCCCCCTGATGCTTCCCTCGCCGCTTGAGCCAAGCAGCGATGAACTCATCGGCAGCATCCTGAGCGAACTGAACCGGCCGCTGCCCAGGAGGCGTCACCGGATCCGGGAAATTGCACTCCTTGAACCGCTTCGTGTAGCGACCGTGGCGCACGCTCGCCGGCAGCATGTCCATCCGCTCGGCGAAGTAGTCGTACCCCACTAGCGCCGGGCTCACGACAGTCCCTCCGCGGCGAGCGCGACGAGGGTCAGCTCGGGGCGGTGCCAGATGTGCTGGGTGTGCGCGAGGTCGTGTGCGGTGAGGATCCCAGTCTCGGTGTCGCGTCGGCCGAGGCGGGTGCGGATCGCGGCGCCGAGGGTGCTGCAGAACGCTTGTGCTTCGGGGTTGTCGTGCGTGAGGTTCTCGATGAGGTGGAGGCGGGATCGCTCGAGCTGAGCGACCAGGGTGTCGTTCCAGCTCGTGGTGAGCAGCTCTGCGACGGGCTGCCAGGTGTAGTTGATCGGGGTGGCGGTCGCGTCGGCGAGGAGCTGGCCGAGTCGGTCGGCGTGCTCGAGCTGGTGGGCGGGAGCGCGCTGGGGGAGGCTTCGGTACGCGGCGGTGACCAACAGGTCGATCGTGTCGCGGTGGACAGGCATGGTGTCTCCTTCCGTAGTTGTGAATCTGACAGTTTCAGCGTATCGGGATCTCGATGGTGGATCAACGCGCTTGGGGGTATGAGAGAGGCACCCGGCTGGAGCCTGTTGAAAACTGTCAGATCCACAACGGGGCATGACCACTCGAAAGGAGTGCTCGACAGCCGGGTGCCTTCTTCGAACCCTACCGCCAGGTGACGGCGTGTGCCTGCCTGATGCGGCGAGCGCGATCGCGTCGGGGTGGGGTTGTCAGGAGGAGCTGCGGGGGTCCCACAGGATGGTGGCTGGCAGCTGCAGGGCCGTCCAGGGGGAGAAGGGGCGATCGTCGCCGAGGACGACGCCGTGGTCGGTGTCGAATCGGCAGGCGATGGTGCCGGTGTCGGATCGGACGACTGTTCCTGCGGGGAGTGCGTCGAGGTCGTCGGTTGTGGTGATGGTGGGGTGTGCTGCGGCGAGCGCGGCCGCGGTGGCGCGTCGGGCGAGGCTGTCGCGGATCTCGGGGAGCTGTGCGTTCATCTGTTCGCCGGTGACGTTGGTGGCGAGCAGGATTGGAGTCGGACGTCGCCGTCGATGGCGGCCGCCGCGGCGGCGGTGGCGGTCATGGGGTCTCCGGGGGTTTGTGGTCGACGCGGATGTCGATCGTGACGGTCTGGTTGGGGCCGATGCTGTCGAGGGCTGCCTCGAGGTGGGAGCTGAGGAGGTTGGCGGCGACGGGTGGCTGCCAGTCGCTGTCGGTCACCTCGGCGTCGATGTACCGGTGGCGCGGGTTGTCGGGGCGTCGGGTGCGGATGCGGATGGTGCCGGCAAGGGGGACGGCGCCGGGGTAGGTGGCGACGAACACGCCGATGCCGTGGTCGGTGCGGAGCAGGCCCTCGAGCCGCAGGACCCGGATGCCTTCGCGCACGGTCATGCGTGAGACGCCGAATCGGTCGACGAGCACAGGTTCGACGGGCAGTTGCGTCCCGGGCGTGACGTGGCGCTCGAGGATGAGGCGACGCAGCTGGTCGGCGATCTGCGTGTAGGCGGGTCTCCGGTCGTCTTTGTCGACCGCGGCGAGCGCGTCGGTGGGGAAGTCGGTGATCATCGGCTGATCTCCTTCTGTTCCTCTCCGGCGTCTTCCTGGACGCGGGTGGCGGTAGCGGTCTGGCGGGGTAGCTCCTCGGCGCAGTCGGTGCGCATCGCGCCGCGGCGGGTGGCGATCGCGTCGTCGTCCTCCGCGATCGCGCGGCCGCAGCCGATGCATTCGGGGGTGCGCCAGGTGCCGTCGGCGGCGATGTCGGGTCGTCCGGCGTCTTCCCATGCGCTGACGTCGGCCCAGTCCCATGCCGGTACGTCGGTGGGGTACTGGCTTCGCTTGGTGGTCATCGGGATCTCCTCAAGGGGGACGGTATCGGGAGGGAGGGCACCGCGGGGGTGCCCTCCCTGGGGGTCAGGCCGGTACGCCGACGCCGAGCAGGTCGGCGATGTGCGAGGGGCAGGTGATCGGGGTGGCGCCGAACTCCCGCAGGAGCCGGTGGCATCCCTCGGAGGACGCGCTCGTGACCGGTCCGGGGACCGCGCCGAGCGGGCGGCCGAGCGCCTTGGCGTGACCGGCGGTGTTCAGCGACCCGGACCGGCTGCCGGCCTCGACGATGACCACCGCGTCTGCGGCCGCGGCGAGGAGACGGTTGCGCTGCAGGAACCGCCACTTCGTGGGGGTGCCACCAGGGGCGACCTCGCTGACGACCGCGCCGTCCTCCGCGATCCGCGAGAACAGGTGAGCGTGCCCGGCCGGGTACACCCGATCGACGCCACCGGCCACGAATGCCACCGTCGGCAGACCTGCGGCGAGCGCGGCGCGGTGGGCGGCTGCGTCGACGCCGTATGCGCCTCCGGCGAGGACGGTGATGCCGTGGGGCTGGAGGGCGGTGACGAACCTGGCGGCGATGTCCTCGCCGTAGGGGGTTGCGGCGCGCGCTCCGGTGGTGGTCAGTTTCGGGCCGGGGTTGGTGAGCGCCTGGGCGTTGCCGCGGACGTAGAGGACGTGCGGGGCGTGGATGCCGAGGTCGGTCAGGCCGGGCACCTCGGTCGGGTCCAGCAGGGTGACACCTGCGCGGTCGACCGCGGCGAGGTTGGCGTCGAGGGCTCCCGCGTGCAGGCGCGCCTGCCAGCGCTTGAGCGACTCGCGCGCGGTGGCGGGGTCGACGTCGGCCGCGGCGAGCGCGGATCCGATCGTGCCGTTGGTGAGTGCCTCGAGCGCGCGGGTGTGGCCGAGTGTGGTGGTCAGTGCTCCGGCGGCGGCGTCGCCGGGTTCGGTGAGCACGCTCCAGGCGGCGCGTGCGGTGAGGTCTGAGGTGGTCATGGTGTCTCCTTTGAGAGGGCCAACTAGGTGTGAATCTGACAGTGATAAGAGTAGCAGGGGCCACCGACATTGGGAACCCTCATCGGTGTAGGTTCTCGGCGAAGATGGCGGATTCTTAGATGAAGTGGCGGACAAGTGGCGGATCCGAAAGATTGGTGAGAACGATGCGTGTAAGTGCCGTGTCGGTTCCTATCCGAAATGACAGATTCCGCGGGTAGTTGGCATGCACCTAGCAGTCCTGCCATTGGCTGGGGGTGAAGGGTTACTCGCTCACTCGATTAGGGGCGAACCGGCTACATTCGACAGGCTTGTGCTCGTGTGCACAGCTGTGGAGTGGTGGGAGCGGCATCAGGTAGTGCTCTACCTCGCAGCGATCGCCGTGGGTGCGGTGGTCGGTCTACTCGTGCCGGCGGTGGCGGATCCGCTCGAGTCGGCGATCAATCCCGTGCTCGGGTTGTTGCTGTACGCGACGTTCCTGGGGGTGCCGTTCACGGCGATCGGCCGGGCCTTCACGGATTGGCGGTTCCTGGGCGTCGTGCTCGTCCTGAACTTCGTCGTCGTGCCGGTGGTCGTGTTCGGGTTGAGTCGCGCCGTGGCGGCTGATCAGGCGGTGCTCGTTGGGGTGTTGTTCGTGCTGCTGACGCCGTGTGTGGATTACGTGATTGTGTTCACTGGCCTGGCTGGCGGTGCACGTGCGCGGCTGCTTGCTGCCACGCCCCTGCTGATGCTTCTGCAGATCGTGTTGCTGCCGGTGTACCTGTGGCTGATGGCCGGCGCCGAGGTGGTGGGTGCGTTCGACCCGCATCCGTTCGTGGAGGCATTTCTGTTGTTGATCGTGCTGCCGCTCGTTCTCGCCGCCGCCACGCAGCTGCTGGCGAAACGGTTCCGTGCCGGCCGCGCGATCGAGGGCGTGGTGCTGGCGGCAATGGTGCCGCTGATGATGCTGACTCTCGCCGTGGTGATCGGCTCGCAGGTCTTCGGCGTGAGCAGCGCTCTCGGCCAGCTGCTAATCGCGGTTCCCGTGTTCGTCGTGTTCGTCCTAATCGTGGCACCACTCGGTGCGCTCCTCGGGAGCGCGGCACGCTTGGATGTTCCCAGCCGCCGGGCGGCCACGTTCAGCGGGGTCACCCGCAACTCGCTGGTCGTGCTCCCGCTCGCTCTCGCGCTGCCGGCATCTTTCGCTCTGACGCCGTTGGTTGTAGTGACTCAGACCTTGGTGGAGCTCGTCGCAATGGTGGTCATGGTCGCCGGGGTACCGCGACTCATCCGCCCTCGCATTAGTACAGCGGAGAATGTATAGTCAGCCTGTGCTGACTCTTACTTCTCGCCTCGATGTGATGAACCGGCTGGGTCGGGCGATGGCCGACCCGACCCGTTCCCGGATCCTCCTCACACTGCTGGACGCTCCCGGCTACCCGGCTGAGCTGGCACGAGATCTCGAGCTGACCCGCACGAACGTCTCGAATCATCTGACGTGCCTGCGGGGCTGCGGGTTGATCGTCGCCACACCGGAAGGTCGGCGCACCCGGTATGAGATCGCCGACCCGCATCTGACCCAGGGGTTGCGACAGCTGCTCGAGGCGGTCGTCGCCGTCGACGAGGGCGCCCCGTGCATGGACGATCAGTGCGAGTGCTGCGCATGAGCCTCATCGACCGTGACCTGCTGCCGGTGGCCTGCACGCTGACGCCCGGCGCTGGTGCTGCACAGCTAGGGCGTGTCTCCCATATGCATCGTGAGGTTCGCGGCAGTCTGGTGGGGTGAGGTCGACGGGTTCTCGATATCGGGTGTTCACGGATGCGCAGTGGAAGCGGATCGCTCCGCTGTTGCCGTCCAATGCCGGGCGGCGTGGTCACCCGTTCGGTGACGACCGGCGGGTTGTGGAGGGCATCGCGTACCGGTTCCGCACCGGGATCCCGTGGCGTGACTTGCCCCGCGAGCAGTTCGGCCCGTGGCAGACGGTGTGGAAGCGGCATCGCCGTTACGCCGGTGACGGGACGTGGGATCGGGTGCTGGCGCAGATGCTCGCCGAGGCCGACGCGGCCGGGAAGATCGACTGGGCGGTGTCGATCGATGCGACGATCGCGCGTGCGCATCAGCATGCGACGAACACCACCCGCCCCGAGCAGGACACAGGGGGCAGGATCGAATCACAAGAATCTGCCCTGGCACGAGATTGAACCGCCCGGTCACGGTATCGGCCGCTCCCGCGGCGGTCTGACCACGAAGATCCACCAGGCCGTCGATGGGCACGGCCGCCCGCTCGCGATGATCGTGACCGGCGGGCAGCGCAACGACGGAGCGATGCTCATCCACGTGCTCGGCGAGATCCAGGTTCCCCGGCTTGGCCCGGGTCGCCCACGAACCCGACCCGACGCCGTGATCGCCGACCGTGCCTACGCGACCGGAGTCATCCGCAGCGAGCTGCGCCGCCGCAAGGTCAAGGCCGTCATTCCCGACAAGCGCGACCAGATCATCGCACGAAAACGGCGCGGGAGTCGCGGCGGTCGCCCGCCCGGGTTCGACGCCACCGCCTACCGCGGTCGCAACGTGATCGAGCGATTCTTCGCACTCGCGAAGCAGTGGCGCGGCATCGCGACCCGCTTCGACAAACTCGCCATCACGTACCGCGCCGGCGTCACCCTCTGCGCCATCCTCACCTGGGTCCGACTATTGGGAGACACGACCTAGCCGCGTGGCAGGAATTCAACGACGACTACCTCCTCGACATCGACAGGACGGCCGCCCAGATCACCGTCCACTACCCAAAGATCGACGACGCGACCGCCCGGCTGACGGAGCTGGTCCGCACCGAGCAGTCCTGCTGCGCGTTCGCGACTTGGGCGATCGACACGACCCACCCCGACCTGCGCCTTTCCGTTACCGGCACCGATGACGCACTGGCCGCGCTCACGTTCCTAGAGCAGACGCCCGCCCCCGCAACGAAGGAGAGCGTGCAGTGAGCGAAGAGTGTTGCGGCCCCAACGAGCCGCGCAAGCCCGGTACGGTCCGGCGCATCGAACTGTCCCGGCCGCTCTCGACCGGTGACGCCTGCTGCGCCGCGGAACCCTCCTCCAAGACCGCGGCGCCAAGCGCGGTGCACGATGCGGGCGATGCCTGCTGCGGCCCCGACCTCGCCACCACCCCCACCGAGGCGGACGAGGAGCCGGAGGTCCGCCCGCCCTGGTGGCGCGACTTCGCGTTGCTTCCCTCCGCGCTGTCCGGGCTGTTCCTCCTCGCCGGATACACGTTCGAGTGGACTGGTCTGCACATCCCGGCGCTGGTGCTGCAGTGGGCGGCGCTGCTCGCCGGCGCCTACACCTTCGTCCCCGGCGCGATCCGCCGCCTCATCCGCGGTCGCCTCGGGGTCGGGCTGCTGATGACCATCGCCGCGATCGGCGCGGTCCTGCTCGGCCACGTTGGCGAGGCCGCGACCCTGGCGTTCCTGTTCTCCCTGGCCGAGGCGCTTGAAGACCGGGCGATGGACCGCGCCAAGGAAGGCTTGCGCGCCCTTCTGTCCCTCATCCCCGACACTGTCCGCGTCTCCCGCCTAACCAGCGACGTCACGATCCCCGCCGCGGACGTGCGTGAGCTGGACATCCTCGTCATCGGTGCCGGCGATCGCATCGCCACAGACGGCGTGGTCGTGGAGGGTAGGTCGAGCCTGGACACGTCGGCGATCACGGGCGAGTCGATCCCGGTCGAGGTCGGCCCCGGCGATCCGGTCGCCGCCGGTTCGGTCAACGGGGCGGCGACGTTGCGGATCGAGGCAACTGCGGACGGCCGCGACAACTCCCTCACCCAGATCGTCGCCCTCGTGGAGCAGGCCCACGCCCGCAAGGGCAACCGGGCACGCCTCGCCGACCGGATCGCGAAGCCGCTCGTTCCCGTCGTCCTGATCGCCGCTGCCGTGGTCGCCCTGTTCGGGCTGCTGGTCGGCGACCCGTGGACCTGGATCGAACGCGCCCTCGTCGTCCTGGTTGCGGCATCCCCGTGCGCGCTGGCCATCGCGGTGCCCGTGACGGTGATCAGCGCGATCGGAGCGGCGTCAAAGTTCGGCGTCGTCATCAAGTCAGGTGAAGCGTTCGAGCAGCTCGGCACGATCCGCGCCGTCGCCCTCGACAAGACCGGCACCCTCACCCGCAACGAGCCCACCGTCGTCGACGTCCAGCCCGCACCCGGTATCACCCGCGACGACCTGCTCGCCTGGGCCGCCGCCGTGGAGGCCACCAGCACCCACCCCCTCGCCGCGGCCATCATCGCGGCCGCACCCGTCGCCAGCCCCGCAACGGAGGTGGTCGAGGAGGCCGGGCATGGCATCACCGGGACCGTCGACGGCCGGGCGATCCGGGTCGGCAATGTCCGCTGGCTCCATCCCGCCGGCCAGCAGTTGAACGCGGAGGCGATTGCCGCGCAGGGCATGACCGTCGTCGTGGTCGAGGCGGACGGGCAGATCGCCGGCCTGATCGGCGTGCGGGACGAGCTGCGCCCGGAGTCGGCCGAGACGGTCCGGATGCTGCAGTCGCAGGGCATTGAGACCATCATGCTCACCGGCGACAACACCCGCACCGCCCACGCCATCGCCGCCGAGGCGGGCGTAACCGACGTTCGCGCCGAGCAGCTGCCCGCCGACAAGGCCGCCGCGATTGAGGCGCTCGTCACGCAGCAACCGACCGCGATGGTCGGCGACGGCATCAACGACGCCCCGGCACTGGCGACGGCGACGGTCGGGATCGCGATGGGTGTGAAAGGCTCCGCGGCGGCGATCGAGTCCGCCGACGTCGCCTTCATCGGCCACGACCTCCGCCTCATCCCCGGCGCCCTCGCCCACGCCCGCCGCGGCCGACGCATCATGACCGCCAACATCGGTCTGGCTCTGGCGATCATCGTCGCGCTGTTCCCGCTCGCCCTGTTCGGCATCCTCGGGCTCGCCGGCGTCGTGCTGGTGCATGAGATCGCCGAGGTCGTCGTCATCCTCAATGGCGTCCGCGCCGCCCGTCGCCCCGCTGCGCTACGGCAACTCGCCACGGTGCCCGCTCGCCAGCCCGAACCCGCCCACGCCTGACCACCGACCCCTCGCCCCGCGGTGGCAGAACACCGCCCGACTTGGAACCGGCCCTTGTGAAGACCCCCATCAAAGCCACCTTCGCCACCGTTGCCGTCGTCATCGTCCTGGTTGACCGGCTAGCCGCGCCGGACCCGGCCGGCGCTGCCGGCGCTCCCGTGCTCGGGTGAACCGGGCTCCGAATGGGTTTAGGTGCGCACGGTAGGCTGTGGGCGATGGTCTCTTCGGCCCGGACTCCGCGCTCCACGACGCTGAATGAGCAATTGTTGATAATGAGGCTCATTACCAGCGTCGGTTTGGCGCTGCTGCTGATGTTGGGTCTGGCAGCGACGGGTCACACAGAGGCGGACGGTTCGACTCCTGTTCCGCTGGTGATTTCTGGGTTCATGGACCCCCACGTCGAGCCCGTGGCAGACGCCCCAGTCGAGCATGAGGCGGTCGCCGGTGGCGTCGTTTCTGGGCCGAACGCGTTGGTGGGCGCTGCGCTGTGCATGTTGGGCGTGTTGTGCGGGCTGACGTTCATGGTGGTGCTGCGGGGGTTGTGGCGTCGGCGGATGCCTCCGGTTCTCGGTGACGGGCCACGGATGCCTTCGCTGCTTCCGGCGCCGGCTGCCCGTGCTCACCCGATTGTCTTTTCGTTGACGCAGTTGGGTCTTTCCCGAACCTGACATTTGGCACGCCACCCTTTCCGGGTGGCGCTTCGTCCCGGGCTGCGTGCCCGGGTTCTGTCCTGTGCCGTGTCTTGGTTTGGAGTACCCGATGAAAACCCCTGTGAAGGCGACGCTCGTCACCATTGCCGTTGTGGTGGTGATGGTGATCGCCGCGTTGATCTATGTCCTTGTCAATCAGAGCCAGTCCGCTCCACCTTCATCTGGGGGCGGTGACGCATCCCCGCAGGTGGTGCGGGAGAGCTCGCATGTCCTCGACGACGGCGGGGAGGGCGCTGTCACCCTGGTGGAGTTCCTCGACTTCGAGTGCGAGGCGTGTGGCGCGTTCTTCCCGATCGTGGAGGATATGCGGGAGCAGTTCGCTGGGGAGATCACGTATGTGGTCCGCTACTTCCCGCTGCCCGGTCACTTCAATTCGAAGAACGCGGCGGTCGCGGCGGAAGCGGCCGCGCAGCAGGACCGGTTCGAGGACATGTATGTCCGGTTGTTCGAGACGCAGGCGGAGTGGGGTGAGGCGCAGGAGTCTCGCGCCGACCTGTTCCGTGGCTTCGCGGAGGAGATCGGTCTGGACATGGCCGCCTATGACGCCGCCGTGGCGGACCCGGCTACGGCGGAGCGGGTGGAGCTGGATTTCGAGGAGGGCCAGGCGCTCGGGGTGAGCAGCACGCCGACGTTCTTCCTCGACGGTGAGCTGCTCGAGCTGCAGGAGTGGGACGACCTCGAGAACGCCATCCAGGCTGCGGTGAACGGTGGCCGGTGATGCGGGCGGGTTTGACGCATCGGCGGGCGATCATCGTCGGCGCCGGGCAGTCTGGGCTCGCGGTTGCCGCGGCTCTGGCCGCGGAAGGGCTGCGGCCGCAGCACGAGTTTGTGGTGATCGACGCCGCCAGCACGGGGCAGCGTTCCTGGTCCTCACGGTGGCATTCGATGGAGCTTCTCAGCGACGCCCGGCATAGCGCGCTGTCTCCGCGGCGGCTGCTGGGTGACCAGCGCCGGCATCCGCGAGTGGACGAGATGGCGGACTACCTCACCTTCGTGGAAGCCGGGCTGGGCCTGGAGACGGTCTGGGGCATCCAGGCGACCGGGGTGGAGCATCGCGGGAACGGCTCGACTCTGCTGCTGTCGACGACGGCAGGGGAGGTGCAGACCCGCAACGTGATCTGCGCGACGGGCGCGGCCGCGCACCCGCGGATTCCGGAGTGGGCGTCTCTGCTGACGATGCCCGGGGTGGTGCTGCACAGCAGCGAGTACCTGTACCCGAAGCAGATCCCCGTCGGCGACGTGCTCATCGTGGGCGGCGGGAACAGCGGTGTGCAGCTGGCCCGCGAACTGTCCGCGTCGCACACCGTGACGCTGTCCGTGCGAACCCGGCGGCAGCATCGCCCCGCGATGAGCTATCCCGCCGCGGCGGGGGAGAGGGTGCCGCTGTTCTCGCGGGAGCGTCGCCCCGAGCCGATCTTCGGCGACAGCTATGAGCAGCTGCGCCGCGTCGGGGTCACGATCGCAGCTGCGGTGCAGGACGCGGCCGGCGCCGGGGTGACCTTCGCCGATGGCACGCAGGCATCCCCCCGCTCGGTGATCCTCGCCACCGGCTACACCCCTGGCGACGACTGGCTCCCGGAACCGGCCCGCGTCGACCGGCCGCGGCGCACCCTGACCGGCCTGCCCGGGCTGTTCGTGGCGGGGATGCCGCAGTACGGCGGCCGCGGCTCCGACACCCTCGCCGGGGTCTGGAAAGACGCGACGACGATCGCCCAGCACATCATCAACCGGCCCTGAAAGGACCACCGCCTTGACCACCGTCACCGACCACGAACACCCGCACCGATCCGGCTCACGGAGACGCATCCTCCTCCTGTCCACTCTGACGACGCTGCTGCTGGCCGCCGGGCTCCTGTTCGCCACCGCGGCGCCCGCAGCCGCGCACGATGAGATCGTCTCCTCCTCCCCGGAAGCCGGATCCACGGTCAGCGTGGTCCCGGAGGAGATTTCGCTGACGTTCAGCGGCGAGATCCTCACCGATTTCAGCGCCGTGATCATTGAGGTGGTCGCCCCGGACGGGCAGAACATCGCATCGGGGGATCCGGTCATCGACGGGACCACGGTCACCCAGGCGGTGACGCCTGGTCAGGCGGGCGTGTACACGGTGCGGTGGCGGGTCGTGTCCAGCGACGGGCACCCGATCAGCAACGAGTACCAGTACACCGTCGAAGCGGTCACCGTCCCCACCAGCGCCCCTACCCCCGAAGCGACCGAGGAGCAGACACCCGACCCGTCTCCCACATCTGCCGCCAATACGTCCGGAGAGGTTCACAACGGGCCATCCGGAGGTGGGGAACTCCTCCCCGTCCTTGCGGTCCTGAGTGGCGTAATCGTGCTGGGCGGCGCGCTGGTGGTCGTGCTCATGGTGGCCAGAGAGCGTCGTCGCCGCGACCGAGCAGCCGCGGCCGCGGCCGCCGCGGATGGTGGAACCGCCGACGACCAGCAACAGAAGGAGAACCCCTCATGAAATGTCCGGTCGACGGGACCGCCCTGCTGATCACGGAACGCTCCGGGGTCGAGATCGACTACTGCCCGCAGTGCCGGGGCGTCTGGCTGGACCGTGGCGAGCTCGACAAGATCATCGACCGCGCCGCCGACCTTGCCGGCGGCGGCCGGCAAACCAGCACCGCCCCCTATCCGCGCGAGGGCGACCACCGTTCTGACCGCGACAGGGATCATCACGGTCGCTCCGGGCGTCGGCGGAAGGAAGGGTTCCTCGGTGACCTCTTCGACTTCTGACACCAAAAACCTCTTCCTGATAGCCGGTCTGATGACCGGGTTATCAGCGGCCCTCGCGAACGCAGGAGGAGCCGCTGATGGTTCGTGAGCAGACCCGGCGGTTCGCGGTCGCGTGCCTGGCCGCCGCTGTGGTGGTCCTGGTCGACCAGGCGACGAAGGCGGCCGCACTGGGAGGGTTGAGTCAGGAGGAGCGGATCCCGCTGCTGGGGGATCTGCTTGGGCTGCAGCTCGCGTTCAACCCCGGCGCGATCCTCTCCCTCGGAGCCGGGGTCACCGGGCTGCTCACTCTCCTCGGGGTCGGTGCCGTGGTGCTGCTGGTCGTCGCCGCCGCGCGGGCGCGGACCGGATGGTGGGCGATGGGGATCGGCCTGATCCTCGGGGGCGCGATCGGGAACCTGATCGACCGGCTGTTCTCCCCCCCTGGGTTCGGGGTCGGGCACGTCACCGACTTCCTCGCCTACGGGAACCTGTTCATCGGCAACCTCGCCGACGTCGCCCTCGGTGCCGGCGTCATCGTCCTCGGCCTGAGCCTGTGGACCCGACACCGCCGCGCCAGCGCGAGCGCAGCGGACGGTGCGACGACCGGTGCGTCGCCTGGGCCGGGCTCCGTGGTGAGCGGGTCATGATGGCGAAGCAGCGGACCTCGTCCGTATACCAGCGCAACGCGTTCGCGCCGGGGCTGCTCGCGGCGGCGGTGTTGTTCCTCGCGCCGGTACTGATGGGCGGGGACTGGTTCACCGTTGTGCTGTTCGTCGCCGCGATCTTCGCGGTCATCGTGGGGTGGTTCGCGATCCAGGCGCGGCAGTGGTGGTGGTTGCCTGTGTTCGTCGTGATCGCGGTGATTTGGAACCCGGTGTTCCCGTTCCCGTTCACCGGCCCGGTGTGGACTGCGGCGCAGCCGGTCGCGGCAGTCGTGTTTCTGGTCGCCGGCGCCCTGATCAAGGTCAAGCGCGCATGATCCGCCGCCGCGTCCTTGCCGCCGTGACGCTGGTCGCGGCGCTGCTGCTGGCCGGGTGCACGTCCAGCGACTCGCTCGCGCAGCAGTACCGGGACGGGAACGAGAAGGGCTACATCGCCGGTGACTTCCAGATCGTCGAGATCCCGGATGCCGACCGCGGGGAGCCGGTGGTGTTCGAGGGCGTCACCGAGACCGGGGAGACGGTGTCCAGTGACGACTACCGGGGCGGGGTGCTGGTGGTGAACTTCTGGTACGCCGCGTGCGGGCCGTGCATCGTCGAAGCCCCGATGCTCGAGGAGGTCTGGCAGGAGTATCAGGACCAGGGTGTGGCGTTCCTCGGGGTGAACACCTACGACCAGCCAGCCACCGCATTGTCGTTCGCGAGAGACAACAACGTCACCTACCCGAGCGTGATCGACGTGAACGACGGGCGGGTCAAGCTCGCGTTCGCGCAGGTCACTCCGATCCAGGCCACCCCCACCACCTTGGTCATCGACCAGGAGGGGCGGGTCGCGGCGCGGATCATCGGGCAGTTGGCCAGCGCGTCGATCCTGTCCACCCTGGTCGCCGACACCCTCGCCGAGGACACCTCATGAATCCGGGAGCGGTGATCGTCGACGGCGCCCTGTGGGTCGCGATCCCGGTCGCGATCCTCGCCGGGCTGGTGTCGTTCGTGTCCCCGTGCGTGCTGCCGCTGGTGCCTGGCTACCTCGGCTACCTCGGCAGCACCACCACGACGACCGCGGCCCCCACGCTGGACGGGGGGCGCACGGTGACGGCGGAGCGCGCGCGGCTGCTGCTGGGCGTGACATTGTTCATCGCCGGGTTCACCGTGGTGTTCGTCGCCGTCACGATCCTCGGCGGCACCTTCGGGTACCTGCTGCTGCAATACGCCAATGTGCTCACTCGCGTCTTCGGGGTCGTCATCATCGCCCTGGGCCTGGTGTTCCTCGGCTTCTTCGGCATTGCCCAGCGCACCCTCCGCCCTCGCGCCCAGGGTAGGACCGGGCTGATCGGGGCGCCGCTTCTCGGGTTCGCGCTCGGCGTCGGCTGGACCCCCTGTATCGGCCCGACGCTCGCAGCGATCATCTCTATGTCGTGGAACCTCGGTGACCCCGCCCGCGCGGGCCTGCTCGGGCTCGCGTACTCGCTGGGCCTGGGCATCCCGTTCCTGATCCTCGCGGCCGGATGGGGGTGGGCGTCCCGATCGGTGACGTTCCTGCGCCGCCACATCCGCGCCCTGAACATCATCGGCGGGGCCATGCTCATCGCCCTCGGCCTGCTGATGGTGACCGGGCTGTGGACGGCGCTGATGTCGCAGCTGCAACAGGTGGTGATCAATGTCCCCCTCCCGCTCTGACACCGGCACCGACGTCACCGCCGACCCGCTACGCCCCGGCGACCACGCCGACAGCGAATCCGCGACGGAGATCACCCAGCCGGCGCTGGGCATCACCGGGTGGTTGCGGTGGGCATGGCGGCAGCTGACCAGCATGCGCACCGCATTGGTCCTGCTGCTGTTCCTCGCGATCGCCGCCGTCCCCGGGTCCCTGTTCCCGCAGCGCAGCGCCGACCCCAACGGTGTCATCCAGTGGGAGCGGGACAACCCCGACGTGTTCCCCCTCGCCGATGCGGTCGGCCTGTTCGACGTGTACCTGTCGCCGTGGTTCTCCGCGATCTATCTGCTGCTGTTCACCTCCCTGATCGGCTGCGTGATCCCGCGCGCCAAGCACCACTACAAGGCGCTCCGCTCCCGCCCCCCGCGCACCCCGGTCCGGCTGTCGCGGCTCTCGGAGTACCGGGAACTGACCTTGCCGAGAGAGGAAGGGAGGACCGACCCGGCCGCGCACGCGATCGACGTCGCGGCAGAGCAGCTGCGCAAGGCCGGATACCGGGTGGAGCGATACGACGCCCGCGGAGCCGCGTCGGTGTCGGCCGAGCGCGGCTACCTGCGCGAGACCGGCAACCTGATCTTCCACGTCGCCCTCGTCGGCGTGCTGGTCTCGGTCGCGATCGGCGGGTCGTTCGCGTATACCGGGCAGCGGGTGGTGGTGGAGGGCACCACGTTTGTGAACGCGCTCAGCGACTATTCCTCGTTCGACCCCGGCCGGTTCGTCGACGGCACCGGGCTTGCCCCCTACTCGCTCACCCTCGATGACTTCCAGGTCTCTTACCGGCTGCCCGGCACCCCTGGCGCAGGCCAGGCGGGCGACTTCTCCGCCGACGTCACCATTCGCCAGCCCGGGCAGGACGACCGGGCGCAGAGCGTGATCGTGAACTATCCGATCACCGTCGAAGGCGACCGGATCTACCTGCTCGGAAACGGCTACGCCCCCACCCTCACGATCCGCGACGCCGCAGGCGAGGTCGTGTACAGCGAATCGCAGCCGTTCCTGCCGCAGGACTCCAACATGACCTCGCTGGGAATCATCAAGGTCCCGGACGGGCTGCCTGAGCAGGTCGGACTGGTCGGGTTCTTCTACCCCACCCAGGGGGTGTTGCCCTCCGGCGCGTTCACCTCCGTCTACCCGGACGTGGTCAACCCGGTGATCACCCTCAACGTGTTCAGCGGGGATCTCGGCATCGACGACGGCACCCCGAGGTCGGTGTACACGCTCGAGGTCGACGGGCTTACCCAGCACACTGGTGGCGACACCGCCGCCGACTCCCTTGAGCTCACCCCCGGCGCCACTGTTGATCTGCCGAACGGGTGGGGCACGATCACCTGGGAGGAGGTCACGGCGGAGGAGCCGGTGAAGCGGTTCGCGTCGCTGCAGATCCAACGCGACCCCAGCAGCGGCTGGGTGCTCGCGTTCTCCGTGCTCGCCACCCTCGGCCTGTTCGCCGGCCTGTTCGTGCCCCGCCGCCGGCTCTGGGTGAAAGCCCGCACCACCCCGGATGGTGTGCACGTCGAGTACGCGGGACTGGCCCGCGGCGAAGACCCCGCTTTGGCGCGCGCCGTCGACGAGTTCGCGACCCGCCACGCGCACGCCCTCGGCGTAGACCAGCCTGCGAAGGACACACCGTGACGACCGTGTGGATCCCGGACGCCCCGCCGACCCTCGGCGGGTTCCTCACCCCGGCCCCGCTTCCGGCTCCGGTGCTACCGCTCCTCGCGGGACTCCTCGCGGTCGCCTACCTGGCCGGTGCGATCCGGATGTGGGTCCGCGGCCGCGGCTGGCCGGTGTGGCGGACGGTCAGCTTCCTGCTCGGCTGCGTCGCCCTCGCCGCGGTCACCGGCCTGGCGGTGGAGAACTTCGGGTACGCCCTGTTCTCGGTGTTCATGTTCCAGCAGCTCACCCTGATGATGGCGATCCCTCCGCTGCTGGTCCTCGGCTCTCCCGGCACCCTGCTGCTGCGCGCTACCCCGCACCACGGCCCAGGTCTCCTGGTGCTCCGCGCCGCGCATGCCGGGCTACGCAGTCGCACCGCACGGTGGCTGCTCAGCCCGTGGCTGGCGGTGCCGCTATACCTGGCCGCGTTTTACGGTCTGTACCTGGCGAACTTCGCCGATCCGATCCTGTCCACCGTCACCGGCCATACCCTCCTCGAGGTCGGGTTCCTGGTCGCCGGGATGCTGTTCACCATCCCGATCCTGTCGTCGGACCCGCTGCCGGTGCGGATGAGCCACGGCGGCCGCGCCCTGGACGTGTTCGCCGAGGCCGCCCTGCACGCCTTCTTCGGCGTCTTCCTGATGATGGCCACCACTACCCTCATCGACGGGTTCGCCGGCCCGACGAGCGCGCTGGGCATCGACCCGATCGAAGACCAGCGCCTCGCCGGCGGGCTGGCCTGGTCCTACGGCGAGGCCCCCACCTTGCTGATGCTCATCTACGTCATGCACCGCTGGTTCCGCGACGACACCGCCCAAGCGGTCGCTGCCGACCGTCGCGCCGACGCACACGGCGACCCTGAGCTCGACGCGTACAACGACTACCTCACCCGACTCCACCAGAAAGACACCTGACCGATGCGCACGCCTTTGCCGACACCCGCCCCGGCCGCCGCGCCGGAGCAGGAGACGCCGCGCCGCACCGTGGCGGCATGGTCGCTGCCGGTGTGGGCGGCGGTGCTGGCATCCGCGGCCGCCGGCCTGCTGCTGGATCTCGCCTCCGCACCGGTGGGGTGGTGGCCGTTGACGTTCGTGAGTGTCACGGTCGCCCTGGTGGCCCTGATCGGCCGCAGCATCGGCGGGGCGCTGCTGGTCGGCACTGTGTTCGGCGCCGTGTTCTACACGACCCATCTGGTGTGGGTGGGGGAGTTCCTCGGCCCGGTGCCGTGGCTTGCCCTCGCCGGGCTGGAAGCGGTCCTGTTCGGCGCGGGCGCGGTGCCGATCGCGCTCGCCTACCGGTGGACCGCCCGCTATCCGGCCCGCGGCCTCGTGCAGCTGCTCGCGGTACCGCCGCTGATCGGGGTTCTGTGGACGGCCCGTGAGGTGGTGATGGGTGCGTGGCCGTACTCCGGGTTCCCGTGGGCGCGCCTCGGGATGACCCAGGTGGGCGGCCCGCTCGCGGAGGCCGTGTCGTGGACGAGCGTGACCGGCCTGTCCCTGCTGATCGTCATTCTGTGCGCCTCTGTGGTGCAGTGGATCCGCGCCGGCGGCATCCGCTTCATGCTCGGGTTGCACCCTGCTGTGAGCGTCGCCGCTCTCCTGGTGATAGCGCCGCAGTTCCCCACCGCGCCGGCCGGGGAGTTCCGCGTGGGATGGGTGCAGGGCAACGGCCCCACCGGGTACTTCGACGACAAGGTGCCCGGCGACGTCCTGGCCGCGCAGACCGCCGCCACGGTGCCGCTGTACGGGCAGCCGATGGATCTGCTGGCCTGGCCGGAGGGCGGCGTCGACGCCGACCCGCTCAGTGATCCCGCCGCCGCCGAGGCGTTGGACCGGGTCGTGCGCTCGGCCGGGGCGCCGTTGCTGATGAACGCCGCCACCACCCGCGGCGACGATGTCTTCAACACGTCCCTGCTGTGGACCGCGGATCCCACGGGCCGGCAGTGGCACGACAAGGTCAACCCGGTCCCGTTCGGCGAGTACGTGCCGGACCGGTGGTTCTACGAGCTGATCGTCCCCGACCTGGTGGGCTTGATCCAACGCGAATACACCCCCGGCAGCAACCCGCCGCTCGTGCAGGTCGGCGACGTCGGGGTGGGGTTGGCGATCTGCTTCGACGTGATCTACGACGCCGTGATCTGGGACGGTGCCCGCGCCGGCGCAGAGGTGTTCGTGTTCCAGACCAACAACGCCGACTTCCGCGGCACCGACGAGAACCTGCAGCAGCTCGCGTTCGCCCGGATGCGCGCCATCGAAACCGGCCGCGCGGTCGTCAACGTCTCCACGGTGGGCACCAGCCAGGTCATCACCCCGGACGGCACCACCGTCGACAGCATCGGCGTCGACACCGTTGACGCGTCGATCACCACCGTCCCGCTGCGCACCGGACTCACCCCGGCGGTGATCCTCGGTCCCTGGCTCACCGCTCTCATCGTCCTCGCTGCCGCCGGCGCTCTCACCGCGGCGGGGTTCTCCCACCGTGCCCGCACGCGTGCGGCCGCCGCAGATCGTTCGACTGATCCGGGGAGGCACCCATGAACACGCCACGGATGAGGCCTGCCGGAGGTCGACTGGCCTGGTCGCTGCGAACGCTGGCGACGGGCAGCGATCTCACCCTTCCTGGTGACCTGACGGCGGAGGAGTGTGGGTGCGCGCCCACGCCCGCGGAGAGCCGCGCATTCCGGGCCGGGGTGAGCCGGCGCACTCTGCTGACGGCGGGAACATTGAGCGCGGCAGCCGTCCTGGTCGCCGGCCCGCTGTTGCCGGCAGCGTTCGCGGCGACCTATCCGTCCTGGGAGGACGTGCAGGCCGCGAAAGCGAACGAGGCCACCAAAGCTGCCGAGGTGCAGCGGATCCAGGGCCTCATCCAAAGCCTGACCGGCGAGGTGGCGCGCACCCGCACCGCCGCCGAGCAGGCCGCCGGCGCGTTCTACACCGCCCAGCAGGAGTACTTCGGCGCATCCATCCGCGCCGACACGTTGCAGTCCCAAGCCGACCTGGAAGCGCAGAACGCGACCGACGCGGCGAACAAGGCCGGCCGCATCGCCGCGCAGCTGTACCGCGACGGGGGCGACACCACCTCCCTCGAGCTGTTCCTCTCCGGGTCGGCCGCGACCGCGGACGATCTCCTGTCCCGGCTGGGCGTGATGGACAAGCTGCTGGAACGCAACCAGGCCGTCTACGCTGCGGCGCTCACCGCCCGCGATGCCGCGCAGAGCCTGACCGATCAGGCGGTGGTGGCCCGGGATGAGCGCGACCGGCTGCAGCAGGTCGCCGAGCAGAAGATGCTCGAGTCGCAGCAGGCCGCCGATGCTGCGCAGGCCGCGCTGGACGCGCAGACCCTCCACCTCGGCGAGCTGCAGGCCCAGCTCGCCGCCCTCGAGGACACCACCGCGAAGACCATCGCCGACTATCAGGCCGGGGTGGAGGCTGCCCGCATCGCCGAGGAGCAGCGGCGAGCGGCGGAGCGCGCCGAAGCGGAACGGCTCGCCGCCTCGGGAGGTGCTGGTGGGGGTGTGGTCAGCTCCGGGTGGGCACGGCCGACCTCCGGGCACCGCACCTCGGGGTTCGGGCCGCGCAGCTCCCAGTGTGGCAACGGGTACTGCTCGACCAGCTACCACTACGGCGTCGACCTCAGCGGCGGATGCGGCGCGGGGATCTACGCCGCCGCGGCCGGCACCGTCGTCTACGCCGGGCACAACGGCGGCTACGGCAACTACATCAAGATCGACCACGGCGGCGGGATCGGCACCGGATACGCCCACATCCGCCCCGGCGGCTTCTACGTCGGATACGGCCAACGCGTGAACGCCGGCGACCTGATCGGCAGCGAAGGCAACACCGGCAACGCGTTCGGCTGCAACCTGCACTTCGAGGCCTACGTGAACGGCTCCCCGGTCAACCCCATCCCCTTCCTCGCCGACCGCGGCGTGTCCATCTGATCCGAAACGAACCAGGACATCATGACTGACCAGACCACCCCACCCGGCGGCGGCGACCAGCCCCAGACGCCCCCCACGCGCCGCAGCCTCCGCCGCGCCGCAACCCCGCCAGTCACCAGCATCACCACCCGCCCCCCACGGCGCCCGCCCGCAGAAACGTCCGCCCGTGGTCGGGTAATCGCGCTGCGCCCAGTGCGCTCCCTGGCGGTCCTGACGGTGGTCACCGGCCTGATCGCCACCTTCGCCCTCCCCGCGTATGCCGCCTGGCAGCCGGCGGACCTCGAGATCCCGACACTGCAGCAAGTCGCGTCCGAGGACGCGCAATCCTTGATCGTCGCCTCCGACGCGACTGGGACGCAGCTCACACGGGAGAGCTACTCGGCCACCACCCAGGCGGAGATCGACCAGAAGAAGGCGGCAGAAGCAGCCGCAGAACGTGCCCGCGCCTCCGCACAAGTCGCCTCGGTGCCCTTCGACTACAGCATCGTGCCCCAAGGCAGTGGAGCCGTGCGGTGGCCGGTGGGCGGTCCGTTCACCGTGACCGACCGCTTCGGTGCTCGAGGCGGCGCGCATATGGGCACCGACATGGTCGCTGCCGGCGGAACCCCCGTCTACGCGTCCGTCGACGGCGTCGTGCGGATCTCGCAGGACAGCTACGGCGGATACGGGGTGACCGTGGTGGTGGAGTCCGTGCTGAACGGGCAACAGGTGAGCACGGTGTACCCGCACATGCAGACCGGAAGCCGGCAGGTCGCCGCCGGGCAGACCGTCACGGCCGGGCAGCTGGTCGGACTCGTCGGCAGCACGGGACGCTCCACCGCGAACCATCTGCACTTCGAGGTCTACCTCGACGGAACCGCCGTGGACTCGCTGGCCTGGCTGGAAGCGAACGCGGGCTGACCGATGTGCACGGATCTACCGCGCCACCCCGCTCGCGGGCACCCCCTGACCGCAACGACGAAGAGGACGACCCTGCCATGACCGGAACCGACGCGCTCTCCCTCGACGGCATCTCACTGCTGCTGGTGTGGACGGCGATCGCCACCTACCTGCTCGCGTTCATCGCGTACACCATCGACCTGGCCGGGCGCTCCGTCCCCGCCAGCGTCCCGCAGCGGGAGCCGGTCCTGGCCGGCGCTACCGCACGGGCGGGCCAGCAGACGGACAACGCCCAGAGTGGGTCGGTGGACAGTGTTCGCACGCCGCCCGCGCAGCGTCAACGGCTGCTGTGGGCGCGGATCGGGACGTCGCTGACGGTCCTCGCGTTCCTGTTCCACCTGGCCGGCACCATCCTGCGCGGCATCGCCGCGGAGCGGGTGCCGTGGGCGAACATGTACGAGTTCGCGCTGACCGGCACGGTCTTGATCGTGGCCGTCTACCTGCTGGTGCTGCGCCGCTACGACCTCCGCTTCCTCGGTGCGTTCCTGATCGGCATGGTGGTGCTGCTGCTGGGTGGCGCGACGGTCTCGTTCTACGTCGAGGTCGTTCCGCTGATGGATCCGCTCAAGAGCGTGTGGCTGGTCATCCACGTCTTCGTCGCGTCCCTGGCCACCGCCCTGTTCGCGATCGCCTGCGGCATCTCCATCACCCAGCTCCTGCAGGCCCGCCGGGAGCGCCGCACCCGAGCATCCTCGGACACTGCCCGCGCCGACGGTCTTGGGTTTCTGCGCACTCTGCCCGCCGCCGACGTGCTCGAGTCCCTCGCGTACCGGTTCGCGATCGTGGGGTTCGTGTTCTGGACGTTCACCCTGATCGCCGGCGCGATCTGGGCCAACGACTCCTGGGGTCGCTACTGGGGCTTCGATGTCAAGGAGGTGTGGACGTTCGTGATCTGGGTGCTCTACGCCGGCTACATCCACGCCCGCGCGACCCGCGGCTGGCGCGGCACCCGCTCCGCCTGGCTGTCCATCATCGGGTTCGTCGCGGTGCTGTTCAACTTCACGATCGTGAACATGTTCTTCCAGGGCCTCCACTCCTACTCCGGGCTCACATGACCCCGCACCCCTGCCCCGCCCTCTTGCCCGAGCCGAAAGCACGCACATGACCCCGATACTCTCGATTCCCGCCACCACGGGTGCGGATGCCACTGAACGCGGACAGCGGTCACTCCGACCGCGACAGGAATGACTCCTCGCGTCTTGCGGGTCGCAGGGCCTGCGATCCTCGGCGGGGTCGCACTCATCGCCTTGGTCGGGGCGTTGTGGTTCGGTGGGGGTGCTGCGCAGATCCCACTCGGCGACGCCGGCCCTGTTGTGCGCTGGGGGCTTCCGGTCACGAAACTGGTCGTGAATCTCGCCGCCGCGGGCATGGTCGGTGTGCTCGTGACCGCCTTGTTCACGCTGCGGGCCGGTGAGCGCGAGTTCGACGTCGCCCTCGATACCGCGTCGATCTCTGCAGCCCTGTTCACCGTGGCCGCGGGCGCGACCGGGTTCCTCACGCTTCTCAGCGTGTTCAACCCGGCCATCGACGCAGGCCCCCAGTTCGGTGCCCAGCTCGGCCGGTTCCTCGTCGAGCTCGAGGTCGGCAGGACATGGCTGATCACGACGGTCGCCGGCGCCGCCCTCACCGTCCTGACATTCGCCGTGCGGTCCTGGGTCGGGACGCTTCTGGTCGCCCTGGTGGCGGTGGCCTCGCTCGTGCCGATGGGCACGCAGGGGCACTCCGGCGATGACGCCTTCCACCACGAGGCGATGATGGCGCTCATCCTGCACATCATCGGCGCCGCGGTGTGGCTCGGCGGGCTCCTGCTGCTCATCGCCGTCCGTCCAGCCCTCGACCGTCGCCGCATCCCCGATCTCGCCGCCCGCTACTCGAGCATCGCTCTGGCCGCGTTCGTGCTCGTCGCCGTGTCCGGCACGGTGCGCGCCGCCATCGGCCTGCAGGAGTGGTCCGATCTGCTCTCGCCCTATGGCGCGATCTTGGGCATCAAGGTCGTCGCGCTCGTCGGCCTCGGCCTCTTCGGGGCGTGGTACCGCACCCGCCTGATCGGCAGGATGCGCAGCTCCGACGCGGCATCCCGCCCTTTCTGGATGCTCATCGCGTTCGAGCTGGCACTGATGGGTGTGGCCAGCGGCGCCGCCGCAGCGCTGGCCCGCACTCCGCCACCGAACCCGGCCCCGCTTCCCGAGATCCCCTCGCCGGCAGAACGCCTCACCGGTGCCCCGCTGCCCCCGGAGCTCACGATCGAACGGTGGGTCACCGCGTGGAACGTGGACATGTTGTGGGCGGTGCTCGCCGGGTTCGCGATCTTCTTCTATCTCGCCGGGGTGTGGCGGCTGCGCCGGCGCGGCGACGCGTGGCCTGTGTATCGCACGATCATGTGGGTCGCCGGCATGGTGCTGCTGGTCTGGGTCACCGGCGGCGTCGTCAACGTCTACCAGGACTACCTGTTCAGCATGCACATGGTGGGGCACATGCTGCTCACGATGGCGATCCCGGTGCTGCTGGTCGCCGGCGCCCCGGTGACCCTCGCCGCCCGGGCGATCCGCAAACGCGACGACGGCACCCGCGGCGGGCGGGAGTGGATCCTGTGGGCGGTGCATTCGCCCGTCGCCCGCATCCTGACGAACCCGTTCGTCGCGGCCGCCCTGTTCATCGGCTCACTGTGGGTGTTCTATTACACCGACCTGTTCCGCTGGTCGCTGTACGACCACCTCGGCCACCAGTGGATGATCGCGCACTTCCTCATCACCGGCTACCTGTTCGCGCTCTCCCTGATCGGCATCGACCCGGTGCCGTGGCGGCTTCCCTACGCCGGCAGGCTGCTGCTGCTCATCGGTGTGATGGCGATGCACGCGTTCTTCGGCATCTCCATCATGATGCAGTCGGGGCTGATGGTCGCCGACTGGTTCGGGTCGATGGGTCGCACCTGGGGTGTCACACCGCTCGAGGATCAGTACACCGGCGGCGGTATCGCGTGGTCGATCGGTGAGATCCCCACCCTGATCCTCGCGATCACGGTCGCGATTCAGTGGAGTCGCAGCGACGACCGCGAGACCAAGCGGCGAGACCGGCACGCCGACCGCACCGGCGAAGCCGAGCTCGAGGCCTACAACGCACGCCTCACCGAGCTCGCCGACCGCGATGCTCGCAGCCGCAGATAGGGCGCACTACGTGACGACGAAAGAGGAGCTCGCCGACCGCTACGGTCGGGGACCGCGGCCCATCCGCCGCCGCGTGTTCTGGGTCACCGTCGCGACGGCGGCAATCCTGTCTGTCGCCGGGCTTTCGTGGCTGACTGTCTCGAACTCGCTCGACGACGTCGGATTCGACGAGACCGGATACGAGCTGGTCGATGCGCGCACCGTGACCGTATCCTTCCAAGCCACGCCACCCGCTGGGACGTCGTTCGCATGCGCGGTGCAGGCATTGGATGAGGACTTCGGCATCGTCGGTTGGCGGGTCATCGAGTACCCCGCGTCCGAGGAGATCACACGAGCACTCGTGGAGACCATCCCGACCGTCGCGCAGGCAACGACCGGCACCGTGCAATCCTGCTGGGCCACATAGCCGCGCAAGGGAGGCCGTCGCCTGCGCCGGCTGAGTCTCTCAAGCGGTGGGCCTGTCTTCGTGGTCGATGCCGTGGTGCTCTTTGCCGCGCTCGAAGTTGAGCAGGCGGAGTGCGTTGCCGACGACGATCAGGGTGGAGCCTTCGTGGATGAGTACGACCGCGCCGATGTTCAGGCCGAGGAAGGTGGCGAGGATGAGGAACGCGACGATCGCGAGGCTGGCGATGAGGTTCTGCCGGATGATGCGGCTGGTGGCGCGGCTGAGCCGCACGGCGAACGGGACGCGGCCGAGGTCGTCGCTCATCAGCGCGATGTCGCAGGTTTCCAACGCGACGGTGGAGCCGGCGGCGCCCATCGCGATGCCGACGTCGGCGCGGGCCATCGCGGGGGCGTCGTTGACGCCGTCGCCGACCATCGCGATCGGTCGGTGGGTTTCGGCGAGGCGGGTGATCTGAGCGACTTTGTCCTCGGGGAGCAGTTCGCCGATCGCGGTGTCGACGCCGACTTCCCGGCCGACCGCGTCGGCGACGCGCTGGTTGTCGCCGGAGATCATCACGAGCTGCCCCACGTTCGCGCCCCGGAGCGCGCTGAGCACCTGGGCGGACTCCGCGCGGGACGCATCCATCACGCCGACGATGCCGAGGAACCGGTCGCCACGGCGGATGATCATCAGCGTCTGCCCGGAGTCCCGCGCCTGCGTGTACGCGTCGGCGAGCGTGCCGGTCAGCGCGAGTTGCTGCTCGTCGAACATGCGCAGGTTGCCGACGTCGACCCGCTCGCCGTCGATCGTCGCCGTGACGCCACGCCCGACGACCGCGTTCAGGTCTGTCGCGGTGAGGCGCTCGGCCTGGGGGACGCGGGGCTCGAGGTCGCGGACGATCGCCTCGGCCAGCGGGTGATCGCTGAGCGCTTCGACAGCGACCAGAGTGCGGATCAGCTCGGACTCGGGCACGTCGGCGGCGGGGGTGACGGACGTCACCCGGGGGGCACCCCAGGTCAGGGTGCCGGTCTTGTCGAACGCCATCGCCTTGACCCGCCCGAGCGTCTCGAGCGGGGCGCCGCCCTTGACGAGCACCCCGGCACGCGCAGCACGGGCGACCCCTGCCAGCACCGCGGCCGGGGTTGCGATCGCGAGCGCGCAGGGGCTGGCGGCGACGAGCACGGTCATGGCGAGGTAGAACGCGTCGGGGAACGGTTGCGCGAACGCGAGCCAGGAGATCAGGAGGGTGACGGCGACCCCGAGGATCACGGCGGGCACGTACCAACGCTGGAACCGGTCGATGAACTGCTGTGTGGGGGAGGCGGCCTGGTCGGCGGAGCGGACGAGCTCGACGACCTTGCTGAGCGTCGAGTCCGCGGAGGTCGCGGTGACCTCGACCTCGAGCACGCCGGACCCGTTCACGGTGCCGGCGAACACACGGTTGGCGGCGGGCAGGGTGTCGACGGTGCGCATCGCCCGCTCCGGGTCGGCCACCGGCTCCTTCTCCACCGGAATCGACTCCCCGGTGACCGCGGACTGATCCACCGCGGACACCCCGGAGATCACGAACCCGTCTGAGGGAATGCGGGAGTTCGGGCGGATGACGACGATGTCCCCGACGACGATCTCCTCCACCGGCACCTCCACCGGCTCGTCCCCGCCGCGGCGCACCAGGGCGCTGCGGGGAGCGAGCTCGGCCAGGGACTCGATGGACTTGCTGGCACGGCTGAGGGCGTATTCCTCGAGCGCGTGGCCGAGGCTGAACAGGAACAGCAGCACCGCCCCTTCCGCCCACCGGCCGATGAGGGCGGCGCCGATCGCGGCCACCAGCATGAGGAAGTCGACCTCGAACTTCCCTCGCATCGTCGAGGCGATCGCGGTGCGGAACGTGAAGAACCCACCGAAGAAGTAGGTGGCGAGGAAGAACACCAACGGCCACCCGACCATCGGCAGCCCCAACGCGAACTCGGCGATCATCCCGCCGGCGTAGGTCACGCCCGCGGCGATCGCGAACCACAGCTCCCACCGGGCCGAACCGTGGGAATGGTCGTGCGTCTCCGCAGCGGGCGCGGTAGTCGTCGGGGAAGAAGCAGTCATACGACCAGGATACATCACAAGATCATGATATATTGTAGTTGTGAATGATTGTCGTGATCGGAGGGCACAATGGTGAGCATGGCCGGTACTGAGACGCGTCGGGAAGCAGGCACCCTGTCCGTAGCGGATGCTGAGCGTCTCGCCGAGATCATGCAGGCACTGGCGTCACCTGTGCGGCTGCGCATTCTGAGCGCGCTGAGTGTTCAGCCGAGCACCGTGACCGACCTCAGCGAACAGCTGCACATCGGACAGACGACCACATCGAACCATTTGCGGCTGCTGCGGCATCTGAGCCTGGTCCTTGGCACGCGCGACGGCCGGCACATCCACTACTCGCTCTTCGACGACCACGTCTCCGAACTGCTCGAGGAGGCCATCGGGCACCTCGAGCATCTGCCCGGCGGAGGATGACGCCTGCCGGAGCTCCCCGATTGACGAGAGTATTCCCGTTCACGTCGGGGGGCGCTGCTGCGGCCGGGGAGAGCGCGTCGCTGCCGGTTCGGACACGCTGCATGGTGTGTAGCCGATCGCCGCGACGGCCATGAGCTCTTGTAAGAATCCGCCACTACTCGCGGAATCCTGAACCCGAAACCCCAGCCAACTACCGTGGAATCGCGGCATTCCTCGCCATCTCGAGCGGGAACCTACAATCGGGAGGAGCCGGCCCTCATCCGGGGCACGACAACTGCGGCGAGCGCAGCTCGCCGGGTGCTCGCGTCGTCGGGGTGTCAGACGCCCGGGATGCCGTAGGCGGCGGGGCGCTGGTTCCACTCGGTCAGGCGCAGCTCGAGCGCGTGGCGGAGCGCTCGAGCTGCGGGGCCGCTGGCGGCATGGGGGATGTCGTGAATGGTGATCGTCACGGGAGTGCCGTTGTGGGCAGCGAGCTCGTCGGCGAGGGCGCGGGCTGTGGTCGAGTGCAGGTAGTGGTCCGTGGGGCCGAGAGTGACGCGGATGCACTCGTCGTGGTCGTCGTCGGTGAGGGTGACGGCGACTGCGGCGAGCGCGATGCGGTCTGCGGCGGGGTCTGTCGTCCGGCCGGGGGTGACGGAGACGTGGCCGTAGGGCCAGTTGATCGGCTCGTCCGGTTCGTGGGTCTCTCGGGTCATGCTGGGGTCTCCGTCCGGGTGGGCGCGCTCGCCGCGGGGGACTCAGCGTAGCGACGAGGGCGGGGACGCCACGAGTTCGGCACGATGTGCCCGGGCGCGACGAGACCCCGGCACCGTGGGGGTGTCCGGGGTCTCGGTGGAGCGGATCAGGCGAAGTCGTAGACGACGACGGAGACGGCTCGGTCCTGCTGCAGGGCGGCGGTGACTTTCTCGGCGTCGCGCTCGCCGCGGATGCTGTCGGCGGGGTCGAGCGTGTGGTCGATCTGGCCGGTGAGGATCGGGCGGCCGTCGGTGAGGTATCCCCAGGTGGTGCGGTTGCGGGTGACGGTGGGGATGACGGATCGGGAGTAGCTGGCGCGGGGGTCGTGGGCGACGTAGACGCGGATGCTGTCGGCGGTGCGCACGGCCGTGATGACGCGGGTCGGGATGGTGCGGGGCATTTGGCGACAATAGGGGCACCCCCCGGGGATGCGGCGAGCGCGCTCGCCGCATCCCCGGTGTGTGGTCAGGGGCGGGTGCCGTCGAAGCCGTCGACGAGCCAGCGCGAGGCGGTGATCAGGTCGCCGTTGCCGTCGAGGGCGTTGCGTACGGCGGCGAGGGCGGCGTGGAGGTCGGCGGGGGCGAGGTGGGTTTCCTGGTCGTGCTGGGGCTGGTGCTCGCCGTTGCGGTAGGTCGTGGTGGTGGTGCCGGGGGTGTCGGCGTCGCGGGTGTCCCATTCCTCGCTGACGGTGACGGTTGCGCCGTGGCGGGAGAGGCGAGCTGCGATGGTGTGGAGGTTGTCGGGCTGGTACTTGGAGTGGCCGGCGATCGTCCAGCCGGCGTCGGTCTCGTAGATCTCGGTGTCGTGGATCTCGATGGCGTCGGCGGCTTTGGTGGCCTTCTTCTCGGTGAGGGGCTTGGTGCCGGTGGTGATGGTGAGGACGGTGTACTGACCCATGGTGGTGGCCCTTCCTAGTGTGTGAATCTGACAGTTACAAGACTAGGAAGGGTCACCGACATTCAGCGGCGAGCGGCCAGCAGCTCGGCGACCTTCTCGGCCGCGTCCGCGCCGCCGGGGTGGTGCTCCTGGATCTGGTCGTAGCGGGCGGTGTAGCGCCAGTGCTGCGACTGCACAGACAGGCTCTTCGGGTTGATGCGCAGCACGACGGCCCACCGGCCGTCGACCTTGACGATGTCGCCCTTGGTGAACTGGTCGCGGGTGAAGTTCGTGGCGACCCCGTCGGCGATCTGCTGGGCGCGGATCCCCTCCCAGTAGGCGTGCGCGTCTTGGTGCTCGGCGAGTTCGGACAGGTACCGGTCGCGTGCGGTGCCCTCGGCGCGCGGGATCTGCCGGGCGTACGGGGTACCTCGATCGGCGATGTACCCGTCGAGGTGCCGCTGCACACGGCGGATGTCGGCGGCGATCTTCTCCAGCCGGTTGGCGACCTGCCGCGGTGAGTACCGCATCGCCGTGGTGTGCGCCGCAGCCTCCGCGCGAGCAGCCGCACGCTCGGCCTCGGCGGTCGCCTCGATGGTGCGCCGCATCGCCGTGTGCGCACGCTCGATCGCCCTGCGATGGCGGCCCTCCGAGTGATGCCCGATCTTGATCGGCTCCCCGCCCTCCGGCAGGGCCCGATGCGCGCGATCCGCGGCCGCATCCGCGGCGAGCGCGGCGTCGGTCTTCCGGTCGGCTTTGGCGGCGAGCGCTTCGGCTCGATCCTGCTGGCGGGCGATCTTGTCGGCTTCGACCTCGGCGGTGGGGCGCACGGTGTCGTCGAGGTCGAGGGCGACGTCGAAGCCGGCGGCGGTGAGTGCCTTGGCGGTCTGGTCGATGGCGTATCTCTTGGGGCGGTGGTCGCGGGAGTGGGGCAGGTACCAGGCGCCGATGGAGCGGCCCCAGCGCCAGCCGTTGGCCTTGAGGATCTCGGCGGTGCCGTCGCCGCGGGCGGTGCCGTCGATGAGGGTGCCTTCTTCGTGGGTGTGGGTGATCGTCAGCATGAGGTGCCTTTCGTGGGTGGTGGTCAGTGCAGGGCGGGGAGGAGGTCGCGCAGCGCGTCGACGCAGTCCTGCGCGGTTGCCGGCGTCGGGTCGCGGTCGTATGCGGCGAGCGCGGCGCGGCCGTGGCCGGCGGGGTCGTCGGTCTCGGGGTCGGCGTCCCAGATGGGGGCTTCGTTGAGGTAGATGCGGACGCGGCCGGTGACCTGGTGGGTGGCGATCTCGGCGACGGCGGCGCCGTCGATCTGCGAGGTGTAGGTGGTGAGCTCGAAGCTCGGGGCGGTGGTGGTCATGAGGTGGGGATCCTTATGGCGTTGACGGGGTGGCTGGCCAGGTGTGCGGCCGTGGGGTTGTGGGTGGTGCGGGGGAGGGCGGCGGTGGTGCGCAGTCCTGCGAAGTAGGCGCAGTAGCTGCACACCGTCGCCGGGGCGCTCACTCGTCCTCCAGGGCGCCGAAGAGGGCATCCCAGCACTCGGGGTGGATGCCGGAGATCAGCAGCTCCCGAAGCTCCGGGGTGGCCTCGGGGAGCACCTCGTGCACAGGTCGGCGGTTGGCGATCGCGCTCGCCGCGGTTGCTGGGAGGAACACGGTGGAGGTGTTGCCGCAGCGCAGGCACGGGGCGGTGCTGTAGGCGACGAACTCGGTGGTGGTGCCGTTGGTGTTCATGATTTGCCCTTGCTCTGAGGTGTGAATCTGACAGTTAGGAGACTATGCGGGGCCACCGACATTGACCGGCCGGGTGCCCCGCCCTCCGGGGATCAAGAGGGCGGGGCGCGCCTGGTCAGGCGTAGTGGGAGGCGGTCAGCTCCGCGCCCTCCCAGACGTAGGCGTTGGCGTGGTCGTTGATCGCCACGAACGGGCTCGACCCGAACGTGATCACCTTGCGGCGGAACGCCTCGCCGGTGAACTCGTCCGGCACTGCGGTCACGTGCTCGGACATGAAGCCGGCCTCACCTGTCACGCGGGAGCGGATGGGGCGCAGCTGCACCGTCTGCGCCGTGGCGGCGACCACCTGGTAGAAGTCGACGTTGGTCTGCTCGTACCCCCACTGGGAGGCGAGGATCGTGCCCACCGGCAGCGCCTCCGCGCCGGCCGCGGGCTTCGGTGCGGGGTTCGGCTTCTCGGCCTCGCAGGGAGCCATCCGGGGGTTGACGATGGTGGCCCCGTCGAAGTCGAGCGACAGCATCAGCGCCGTCAGATCCTCGGCGTAGACGTTGCGCAGCTGGAAGTGCGTGCGGATCTCGGCGCCCTGCCGCCACGTGACGCGCACGTCGTACAGGTCGAGTCCGTTCAGCAGCACCTCCACCTTCATCACGCGCGGCCGCGAGGCGCGGGTGCCGTCGGCGCGGAAGGGGAGGATGCGGGCCGGGAAGCTGAGGCCGGGCATGTCGTCGACCAGCACGGCGCTGACCTTGCCCGCGCCGAGTGCCCAGAGGGAGCCGCGCTCGATCTGCGAGTAGATCGTCTTCGCGACCGCGAGAACCTCGTGCCTGTCCATGGTGTCTCCTTCGATGAGTGTGGCGGATGTGTGAATCTGACAGTTAAGAGACTAGGGCAGGCCACCGACATTCACCAGTGGCCTGCCCTGGCCCGTTCGGGTCAGCTCGTCCAGCAGTCGAGGAAGCGGGCCCGCTCG